>NZ_LWFE01001200.1:0-28501 GCF_001635675.1 Oleiphilus sp. HI0061
TACTAAGAAAAGTTTCTGGGGCAAGCCTCTTGAGTTCTTAAAGGCAACTAAAGACATCTCAATAAAACTAAAAGCAGGCGAAACTCTTGGTATCGTCGGCGAAAGCGGCAGCGGAAAAACCACCCTCGGCCTCGCTTTACTTAGACTTCAGCAATGTGAAGGTGAGATATTCTTTGAAGGTAAGCCCACTCACAATCTTGACCAACAAGCATTCCGCCCCTTCCGAAAAGAAATGCAAATTGTCTTTCAGGACCCCTATGGCAGCCTCAGTCCTCGCATGTCAATTATGCAAATCATTAACGAGGGCTTAGAAATACATAACATTGGAACTCCTGACGAACGAGAACAAATAATCATTAAAGTGCTCGAAGAGGTCGAACTCGACCCGGGCATGCGCCATCGTTATCCACACGAGTTTTCCGGTGGACAAAGGCAACGAATTGCAATTGCACGAGCGCTCGTCCTTAAGCCCAAGCTAATAATACTCGACGAGCCAACATCTGCTTTAGATCGTACTGTCCAAAACCAAGTGATAGATTTGCTGAGACACCTTCAGGAAAAGTACCAAATCGCCTACTTATTCATTAGTCACGACCTCGCAGTCGTACGAGCATTAAGTCACAGAGTATTAGTTATGCGCCATGGAGACGTTATCGAAGAAAACGACTGTGAAACTCTTTTTGACGCACCTCAACATGACTATACAAAAAACTTATTAGATGCGGCCTATTTTTATTCATAAAAATATCTCAGCAAGTGGTATATTCTTAACATCAGCATAGATTAATTGCGAGCTACCTTCTCGCTTAGACAGCACTTTCAATTGGTTCCAGGTAATAGATTATGGGTTTCTTAGCAGGTAAAAAAGTTCTTATAGTTGGCATTGCAAGCAAGCTATCGATTGCAACCGGTATCGCTAATGCCTTTCACCGAGAAGGCGCAGAAATAGCGTTAACCTATCAAAACGAGAAGTTGAAAAAGCGAGTTGAAGGGTTTGGTGAAGCATGGGGATCAAAGCTAATTCTACCCTGCGATGTTGCCGACGACGAGCAAATTTCTCAGGTCTTCGAAGAGATTGCTAAGGTGTGGGATGGCATTGATATAATCGTGCATTCCGTAGGCTACGCTCCCGCCCACGAACTAAACGGTGATTATGTTGATGTAACCACCCGTGAAGGTTTTCAAATCGCTCATGATATTAGCTCTTATAGCTTTGTTGCTTTGGCGAAAGCAAGCCGTGAGTTAATGAAAGGGCGAAATGGGTCATTACTAACCCTAACCTACTTAGGCTCAGAAAGAACCTTGCCAAACTACAACGTAATGGGCTTGGCAAAGGCCAGTCTTGAAGCAAACGTTCGTTATATGGCCGGTAGCCTTGGGCCTGAAGGAACGCGTGTTAACGCCATATCAGCTGGCCCCATTCGTACATTGGCTGCATCCGGCATTAAGAACTTCCGAAAAATGCTATCTGAAAATGAACAGCAAACACCACTTAGACGTAACGTGACTATTGACGAAGTTGGCAATGCTGCTGCTTTTTTATGCTCAGATCTAGCTAGCGGAATTAGCGGAGAAGTATTATTTGTTGATGGTGGCTTTAATACTAGCGGCATGCGTTCACTAGAAGAAAGCTAAACCGCTTAGATAACTGCTATTTTAAGGACTACGTCACTGAAAACGGTAAGCACATACTGGTAGTCTATGCAGTCCTTGAGAAGTGCTTTTGTACATGCCTTGTACATCTTTGTGCGACGTTTAATTTTTGTGATGGATACGTATAGTGGAACGTCTTTTTTACCGCATTAGGCTTGCTTTTGTCCTATTGACATTTACCTTCGCCCTAAGTCTAGGCGGCTGCGCAAACATCAAGCAGGCGTCTCAATCTTCGACCTCCTTGTCTAATTTTCTTGGCTTTTCCGAGCTACCTGACTGGTACATTACGAGCAAGTATAGTTATAGTGACTCCCAGTGGATCGAAAACGACTTTAATACAAAAATCCATTATCGCGACGTAGGCGAAGGCCCTGTAATACTTCTACTTCACAGCGAACTTTCCTCACTTCATGCTTGGGAGGATTGGATCGACATTCTGAGTAATGACTTTAGATTGATCGCAATAGACCTGCCAGGATCAGGGCTTACTGGCGCACCACACTGTGTTTCTGATAGTACAGACACTTGCGCCGAAAATTTATCGAGCGATTACATTGTCCACACACTTGAATACTTTATTGAAGATCTTGGCATAAATAAATTTTCGCTTATTGGCAGTTCCTACTCCGGTTATTTGGCCGCACAGTACGCGGGTCTGCAGCACCCCGAAAAATTGGATAAGCTTGTACTAATTAGCCCTAAAGGATTCCAACAAGAGTTACCATGGATACTTAACTATGCCACAACGTCTGGCATGGATATATTCAGCAAATACATACAACCCTCAGGCGTTATCACTGAAATTGTTCAAGACTTTTATGGTCTGGAAAAACCATCGCGCGCCGTAACCGAGAGGTATCTGCACCTTGCCCAAACTGAAGGTACCCACGCGACCAACATCAAACAGCTGAAACTTGTCCGTGCTTTAATGGAGCATGGCATGCTGCTCGATCTCAGCGAAATTGAAGTTCCTTCGCTTATCATGTGGGGTCAGTCCGATAAGTGGGGAGACCCTAGCCATGCGCAACGCTGGCATAAGGCGCTGCCTAACTCAACCTTGGTCACCTATCCAAACTACGGCCACGCGCTAATGGAAGAAGGTAAAGAACTAACGGCTGCTGATGCTGCGGCATTCATTAACGAAGAACCTGTACCAAGCCTTAATAACGGTGTAGGCAATGGCCTATCAATCGAAGACCACTTGAACGAATTTGACAAAGACTCACTGTTTGGCACAGAGCTTGAAGAAATGGAAGACGCGGAGTAGTTCAAAAGCCTTACGTATTAGTTAAGGTATTTTGACATCAGAAACTTCCAATCTACTATTTCAGTCCCATCGGAATCGTAAAGTAGTAAGCCGGTTAGATAATCAGACTTATATGGTTTTACCCATCTCACTTCTGCGGTTAACCTGAAGTTTTTATTTTGTTCTGGCAGATCAATTATAAGACTGTGAATAGCGCCTTGCGTTAGAGGTTCATCGACATAGGCTTGAAGGCCATTCGCGGACAAATCAACACATTCACATTGTACAACGTGAGCAGGTCTATCATCCCCAGGTTCACGTGACACTGTTTCAATATAAATATCTGCATCAACGTTCAAACGCGCTTCTACTCGCTTCTCATCAATATCAAAGTACTTTTTTAAGTCTTCATCATTCATGCTAGTAACCATTTTTATTTTGCCATACGCAATCGGCTTACAACCCTTTGCAAGCTGTCTTCAAATTCTGCTCCGTCGCTCAAAAATTCCATTTTGTTTGTCACAACAAGGTCCACAAGGTCAACTTCTTTATATTCCTTTTTCTTAATCCCGAGCTTATCAACAAAAATGAATTTACTACTCGCAGCAATCTTCACTACTAGCTTATAGCGCTCCGCTTGGTCACCAATCGTAAGTGAGACCCAAGCACCTATAGTCAATTTCTGTACTTTCGCTAGTGCTGATACTTCAAGTTGGGCTTTTTTCTTATCTTCGCGCCTTTTAAGTAGTTCTTTAGTACGTTCGGCAATTTCCTGCGCTCTCTTTTCTGCCTCTTCTTCGGCAAGTCGTTTTTCTTCGAGCAGTCTCTCTGCTTCTTCTTTCGCTTTCTCGGCGGCAGCGATTCTGGCTTTCTGCTGTGAATCAGCTACTCGCATCAGCCCCTTAACACAAGCATTAAACACAACAGAGAATGACTCCCCTTGCTTGTAAGGTTTAATCTCACCTTGATTGAGCAAGTGGTCTAACTCCTGACGGGTATATATGCCCGTTTTCATCCCCAAATAATTACCAAACAAAAACAAGCCAGCATAGTCAAAGCGGTTCAATAATATCATTGAAGGTGAACTAGCTTGGTCTGTACCCATTACAAACCAGTCACTTTCTTCAAGATTGAGTTTTTCTACCGAATCATTTTGAGGTACGGAGCTATCACCAACCTCATCTTTATATAATATTCTTGAGATATCGAAATGACTAAATTGTTCATTAAGTGTTATATCAGTCGGTACTGAAGTATAGGGAACAAAAGAATCGCAGAACTCTTGTTTAAGCAATGAAACCATACTTTCTTCTAAGGCATTGAATATGCTTTCGTCGTAAGCAATATTCGATCTATCAAGAACCTTCTTGAGATCGTCAACCAAGCTATCAGCTAACTGAAATAAAGCCTTGCCCTGCTGGCAAAAGGCCTTCATCAAAGACTGGGTCAATTTGTCGATTTCGGCATCCAGACGCACATGAAGACCGTCTTCGCATACCAAATGTACAGCCACACTGTTAAGCCAATAAGAATCCAGAAAGCACTGTAAACTCTCGGGAAGTTTTTTACGTGCAAAAACCGAATCAATGTAGCTTTGTGCACACCAAAAGCTGAAACGTTTCCAGCATAATTGAGACTCTGACTCGATTAGACGCTGAGTAACCTTTGTAAACTTTGAGCGTTGCTTATCTTGGAAGTCTTTCCACTTAAGTTCAGCATCCTCAATCAGCTCCAGGTTTGAATGGAGATTTGCTATTACTTGAGTGCTGACGTCATTCAATTGTTCAAGAAGTAAGTGCTTGGAACGCTCGGGGACGGCGCTCCAGCCAATACAGTCTGTAGCTATCAGTTCAAGCAAGCCAATGACAGAAGCAAGTATTTTCTTTTGGTCAACCCCTTCTTGCTGAAAAACTTTTTTTTGCTCTAGAAAAATGATCGTAAATAATGAAAAGCGCCAGACAGATAAAATGTTCGCAATTTCATGGGGGAAGCAATTCTTGCGGAGCCAAACGTCGAAGCAACGGTCCAAGATAAAAGCAATATTATTAACGCCACTTTTCTGTGCGCCTTCATAATGCTTCTTTAGATGATCTAACAAGCTCACTTCGTACTGACCTACTTCTAAGACAAAGTGCTGTCGAACACCCTCTAAATCTAGAGTTTTGTCGGTACTAGTGCCAAAATCCTGTAGATACTTAAGCTCAGGCACACGTAGCTTTTGACACAAAGCCCTCACAAAACTCAAGTCATTACTAAGGCGGCTCACGAAGAAATTACTGCATTAATTTTTTCCATACGCTTCATTATAGTTATCTATATTCAATACGCTGTAAAAAAATACATTTTTAGTTGCTCTACATCATTGCAATCCATCCCTGTATCCAGCAACATTACTTTTAATTTTTACAGTTCCGTCTATCGTTAGAAAAACAACCTTGGATAGCAGGTTTATTCTTGCACTAGAATTCACGAATCAAGCAGCCTAATAGTTTTTGGGATAAGTTGAGAGAAAATGAGCAACAAATTAGATAACGTAAATATCGCTTCTCACGAAGTGTTAATCACACCCGAGCAGTTAAAGAAAGAGATTCCACTTACAGAAAAAGCAATCGAATCTGTGACAAATGGGCGTCAGACAATTAACGATATTCTTGACCGAAAGGATCATCGAATTTTTGTCGTCATTGGCCCTTGCTCAATTCATGAC
Organism: Oleiphilus sp. HI0061; assembly: GCF_001635675.1. Lineage (NCBI taxonomy): Bacteria > Pseudomonadati > Pseudomonadota > Gammaproteobacteria > Oceanospirillales > Oleiphilaceae > Oleiphilus > Oleiphilus sp. HI0061. Next base: position 5,607 of record NZ_LWFE01001200.1, read on the forward strand.
GTTGATGCTGCTAAGGAATACGCAAAAAAGCTGAAAGCTTTGTCCGACAAAGTATCTGACTCCCTGTACATCGTGATGCGTGTCTATTTTGAAAAACCTCGAACAACTGTTGGATGGAAAGGTCTTATCAATGACCCTCACCTAAATGATTCATTTGAAGTTGAAGAAGGCCTGCATATTGGCCGCCAACTACTAATAGACATTTGCGATATGGGCCTACCTACCGCTACCGAAGCACTTGATCCAATCTCACCACAATACTTGCAAGATACAATTTCCTGGTCTGCTATTGGTGCGCGTACCACAGAGTCCCAAACACACCGCGAAATGAGTAGCGGTTTGTCAGTTGCAATCGGCTTTAAGAATGGCACAGACGGCGGCCTTGGCGTTGCGATGAATGCACTTAAATCTGCATCACACCCTCATAGCTTTTTAGGGATTAATCGCGAAGGACAAGTATCGGTAGTTCGCACTAAAGGCAACCCATATTCTCACGTTGTCTTGCGTGGTGGTGGCGGTAAACCTAATTATGACTCAGTTAACGTTGCACTATGCGAGCAGGAACTTGAGAAAGCAAAACTTAGTAAGAACATAATGATTGATTGCAGCCACGCAAACTCAAACAAAGATGCTAACCTGCAGCCACTGGTTATGCAGGACGTTTGCAATCAGATCATCGACGGCAACAAATCTATCGTTGGCATTATGGTTGAGAGCAATCTTAAGTTTGGTAACCAATCGATTCCTGAAGATTTATCTCAGCTTGAGTACGGCGTATCAGTTACCGATGCTTGTATCGACTGGGAGACAACTGAAAAATCGTTACTGGAAATGCACGAGAAACTAAAAGACGTGCTACCTAAGCGATAAACAGTTCAAACGATTTAAAGTAATAAAAAAGCCGCTCAATCTGAGCGGCTTTTTTATTGATAAGCACAAATGGTCACTCCAACCATTTCAGCTTATCGCGCAAGCTAACAACATCGCCAATAATAATTAAAGTCGGAGCGGCAACCTTTTGGTTCTTGATAATATCCACAATAGTTGACAGCGTTCCTTCATAAACCTTTTGATGCCTTGTTGTCCCTTTGGAAACCAGAGCTATAGGCTTATCAGTACGCATCCCATTCTCAATCAGAGATGAACAGATGGTTGCAAGCCCCGTTAAGCCCATATAAAAAACCAGGGTCTGATTCTCCTGAACTAATTCATGCCAGGGAAGATCACAAGTATCGTTCTTTAAGTGGCCAGTAACAAAACGTACCGATTGAGAATAGTCGCGATGAGTTAAAGGTATGCCTGAATAAGCGGAACAGCCCGATGCAGCAGTAATTCCTGGCACAACCTGGAAACTCACTCCCTCTTCTGCCAGCGTTTCTATTTCTTCGCCACCACGACCAAATATAAATGGGTCGCCGCCTTTCAAACGCAGTACTCTCTTACCCTGCTTTGCGTACTTAACAAGCAATTCGTTAATCGACTCTTGTGGGACAAGGTGATTTGAACGCTCCTTTCCAACATTAATACGCTCCGCATCATGCCTGACAAGCTCTAATATTGGTTCAGATACCAAACGATCGTACAAAACGATATCTGCCTGGCGAATCAAGCGCAAAGCCTTGAACGTTAATAAGTCGGGATCTCCGGGCCCTGCGCCGACCAAGTAAACCTCACCGTCATTACTTGGCGCAGTAGAAGAAAGATCTTCAATGGCAGACTCTAATAGGTCAACAGCGTCTTCTTCCTTTCCTGAAAAAACCAACTCAGAGAACTTACCTTCCAAGTGTTTTTCCCAAAAGCGCCTTCTCGCATTAATACCATCAACACCCTCACGTACCTGCTGCCGGTACTTTTTAGCGATCATCGCCATACGGCCAAAAGCATGTGGAAGGTTTGCCTCTAAACGACTACGAACCAAACGCGTTAAAATAGGCAATTCACCACTACTAGATACCGCGGCAATAACAGGTGAGCGGTCAATAATAGAAGGAAATACGAAATCACTAATATCTACTCGATTAACGACGTTAATCGGGATATTTCTCTGCTTAGCAGTCTTTGCTATAGCTTCATTAACAACCTTATCTTCAGACGCTGCGACAGCTAAGCTGATACGCCCCCAGACCAAATCATTATTAGGGCTCTCTGCAGTCAGCGAAACACGCTCTATGTCATTAGTTTCGACCAATGCTTTTAAGCCTTGATCGGTCAGAGTGTCTGTAGCCAAGCGTACTTTGCACTTGGTTTTAAGTAATACTTCTATTTTACGTGCAGCAGCTGCGGAGTCTCCGACCACAAGGACACGACTACCTTTTAAACTAAAAAAAAGTGGTAAAAAATCCATCGTGACTCCTCAGTTACAGACCGTTGATAAACTAAGCAATGACTTCAAGTCCGCCCATATAAGGAACAAGCACTTCAGGAACTTTAATCGAACCATCTTCTTGCTGATAGTTCTCCATCACCGCAATCATCGTACGACCGACCGCTAGACCAGAACCATTTAAAGTATGAACAAGTTGTGGTTTTTTCATTTCAGGAGAGCGGTATCGAGCCTGCATACGACGAGCCTGAAAATCCTTTGTATTACTGCAAGAGGAAATCTCACGATAGGCTTTCTGTCCGGGCAGCCAAACTTCAAGATCGTAGGTCTTCACAGCAGAAAAGCCCAGGTCACCACCACACAACAATACTTTTCGGTACGGCAAACCCAGCTTTTGTAAAATACCTTCAGCATGTCCCGTCAAGGCCTCTAGTGCTTGGGCTGAATCTTCCGGCTTAACGATCTGAACCATCTCAACCTTGTCGAATTGATGCTGACGAATCATACCGCGCACATCACGACCATAGGATCCAGCCTCACTTCTAAAACATGGTGTATGGCAAACAAGTTTGATAGGCAGCTTGGCCGAGTCGATAATCTCATCGCGAACAATATTGGTTGCAGGAACCTCTGCCGTCGGGATTAAGTAAAACTCTCTGTCTGCATGCAATTTAAATAAATCTTCTTCAAACTTCGGTAACTGACCAGTTCCGAACAATGAGTCACTATTAACAACGTAAGGAAGGTAGACTTCTTCATAACCATTTTCAGCTGAATGCGTATCAAGCATGAACTGCGCTAAAGCACGATGAAGCTTGGCTAACTGTCCGCGCATCACCACAAAACGTGAACCGGTCAATTTACTTGCAGTTTCAAAGTCTAATTGTTTATTGATGTCACCTAAAGCTACGTGATCTTTAACCTCGAAATCAAATTTTCCAGGCTCACCCCACTTTAATACTTCGACGTTATCATCTTCAGAATTACCTTCAGGCACTTCAGAGTCTGGTATATTAGGCATGCCTGCAAGCAAATCGTTTAACTGATCCTGCACTTCACTTAATTCCGCCTTTGCAGATTCTAAAGAAGCACCAATTGTATCCATTTCGGCAATTAGTGGCGCAATATCTTCTCCGGCCGCTTTGGCTTTACCAATCGATTTTGAGCGAGTGTTGCGTTCATTTTGAAGCTCTTCAGTCTTTGACTGTATTTGCTTACGCGACTCTTCTAGGGATGAAAACAAGTCTGTATCAAACTTATACTTCTTTATTGCCAGCTTTTCAGCGATTTCATTGGTTTCGGTGCGGACGAGTTTTGGATCTAACATAAATAAAATTCTTGCGTTAATGTTTAGTCGTTAAATTAGTAATGTTTTGGTATTTAATATTCTTAGAGGCTAGCGCGCGAGATCAGCACCCCGGCAAATAGCGCGACAATGCAAATCAGTGTTGTACCTATAATATAAAATGCAGCAATTAATATTTCGCCACGATCCAGCAATTGCCAGGCCTCAAGCGAAAAAGTAGAGAACGTCGTAAACGCGCCAAGAAACCCGGTCATAACGAAAGGCTTCATGTCAGCAGGAACGATACTTTTCTCAACGATATATACATAGGCAAAGCCCATCAATAATGAGCCTAGAATGTTCGCGGTCATAGTACCCCAAGGGAATGCTCGAGAGCCTACAAGGGAAACGAGCCCATAACGCGCAAGCGCGCCCAGGGCGCCAGCAACGGCGATCAGTAACAAGTGATTCATTAGAGATTTGAGGTTCCTTTATAACACTCGCAGAGTTTACCGCGAAAAGACGATAAAACACACCGAAAAAACGAATATTCCCACTCTAACCGGGCATTTCTTTTCGTTTAATTTCAATTAGCAAGCCCTCATTTATCTCTGTTAAATTACGAGCCCTGGCAACTTTTTCTACGCGGGATTTTACAAATGGCCTAATGAAAAAAGGGACCTTCTTCAAGCGTGCCTTTGCGCAACTGCGCCAAACGATTGCGCTTTCTGTCATCCTTTATCTCCCATACCTAATTTATTCAGATAATGTTAACAGTCTACCCACCTGACTGCTAACCCTCCCTGAGAGGTTTCCTTGAACTCTTCTGACATTGCCTCACCAGTTTGCTTCATCGCCGCAATACAATTATCCAAGGTAATTAAATGGCTACCGTTACCGTGCATCGCAAGTGACGCAGCCGCATAGGCTTTGATGGCACCAAATCCGTTCCGCTCTATACAAGGTACTTGAACAAGACCTTTTACCGGATCGCAAGTCATACCTAAATGGTGTTCTAGGGCAATCTCTGCTGCATTTTCTATTTGCCAAATAGTCCCCCCCATGACAGCACAGCAAGCAGCTGCCGCCATCGCTGAGGCAGAACCGATTTCCCCTTGGCAACCGACCTCAGCCCCCGATATAGAGCCAGTATCTTTAATTATCGCGCCGATGACTGTCGCAGTTAGCAGAAACTCTCGTGACTTAGATTCTGAAATCTCTTCATGCTTGGTTAGATAATAAAGCAATGCTGGGACTACACCCGCCGCACCGTTTGTTGGCGCGGTTACGACTGCTTGTCCCGCAGCATTCTCTTCATTGACCGCCATTGCGTATGCACAAAGCCAATCATTGACACTAGCATTACTGGGATTCGCGCTAAGATCGGAATATAACTTGTTTGCACGCCGCTCTAATAACAGTCCTCCGGGCAGTTGCCCATCAGCAGATAAACCACGTTCTATGCTTGCAAACATCGCCTCCTTAACTGTGCAAATATTTGCCTCAGTAACACTCTCAGCACTACTCATGCATTCATTTTCCATCTGAATTACTGCAAAGCTTTTATCTTCTTTCTCGGCGATAGACAGCAACTCACTCATGTTTGAATAGGTATGTTTCTGGCTGTGGCCGAACGGCACTTTACGCCTCCCTTTTTTCTCCTTTTGGCGCTTACTCTTATCGGCAAGTTCATCTTTAGTTAAAATAAAACCGCCACCAACGGAAAAGTACGTTTCAGACAAAATGACCCGTTCTTTCTCACCAGCACTTGATAGCGTAAAGCTGAAACCATTCGGATGTTCCGGGTACACGAGCTTCATATCAAACTCTATTCCCGACGCTGGGCCAAAGTTTACACACACACCTTGAACAATTTCGATAAAGTTTTTTTGCTGAAAACTATCAATCGCTTTTTCTAAATTACCGTTGAATGAAAGCTTAGCGGCCTGTGCCGGCGAATAGCCATTGAGACCCAGAAGGATTGCCGTATCTGTACCATGACCAATACCCGTATACGCTAAGGAACCTGTCAAGCGGCACCTAAGATTAAGGCGCTTGCCTTTAAGAAAGGTGGGATTTATAGCCTTTATCTTAGTGACGAAGTCCTTTGCGGCAATCATAGGGCCATTAGTATGAGAGCTGGAAGGTCCAATACCTAGTTTAAATAGATCTGTAATACTCGTGAACATAATACAACCTCACGCGTGATTTCTTTCTATGCAGGTAGCAACAAACCATAATCATCTTATTATAGCCTTAAACCCGTAACTCAGCCTGAACTTACAGCCTCATATAATAATTTATGGGTAGACACAGCCGATATTTGTCTATGACAAACAAACGATTAAGCCTTACAATGCAGCCGTGCTTATTATGGAGGATCGCTATGAAAAACTTATTCGACATCACCACGTCTACCCTTGCATCAACACTACGTGTTTGGCGTGGCACGTCAGCGAGCAAGGTTGCAATACAACCTGAGCAGGAGCTGGTTATATTCGACAGAGAAGGTTGCCCGGAATGTCGGTTTGTCAGGGAAGCACTGACCGAACTCAACCTTGATGCAATGGTAGCCCCCTGCCCAATCGGTGGGCGTGATATAAAAAAACTTGCACAAGAATCCGGCAGCCAGACGCTCCCAAGGTTATTCGACCCCAACACTGACCTCAATATTGCTGGCCGCGATGAAATTGTTACTTACCTATTTAAAGAGTACAGGGGCTTGGAAGTCCCTAAGCAACTCCGCCGCAGTTTAATGAATGATACGGCATCCAAACTGGCTAGTGTTTTACGTAATAATGCAGGTGTCCACGCGCGCCCTGCAAAAGCGGCTAAACTCCCATTGACGCTATATAGCTTCGAATCCAGCCCTTTTTCTCGTGTAGTAAGAGAAAAACTATGCGAACTTGAATTGCCATACTTACTGATCAATTTGGGCAAGCAGCAACTAGCTGATATGGGTCCGGCAAACTTCCGCTTCAGCATTGGCGCTTATCAACCATTAGAAAACACCAAGCGCGATGATTTCTTTAAAAAACATGGAAACGTGCAAGTACCGTTTCTTATTGATCCCAATACCGGAACAGAAATGTTTGAGTCTCAAGAAATTGCTCGCTATTTAGAGTCCACTTACGCGCAATAAAACGCGTTGACACAGCATATATAGCCTCTTATTTTCTTTAGTTAGCCATAAGCGCTAGTGTTACAACTTTAAAACCAGTAATATCCGGCGCTAATTTTGTTCCTTTGATACGGCATTACACCTCATGGCTAAACCTAAAAAACAACGACCGCTTTGGCACCCCTCATTTCTGCTTACCTGGCTCATTGTGTTTGTACTGTTCTCCATTGCACACCTACCCTTATTGTGGAAGCACTCTATTGCTAAAAAGTTGGGCAACCTCACTCACAATAAAATGAAAAGCAGAGTTAAGGCATGCCGACAGAATATTGATGCCTGCTTTCCAGAGTTAAGTGATAATGAACGCGAACAGTTGGTAAAAGATGTATTCACATCTACGTCTGAAGGCTTCATAGAAACACTTCAGTCCTGGTGGCGTGACCTTAGCCCTTATATGAGCAAGGTAGAAGTCTATGGCCTAGAACACTTAAAAGAAGCAGAGAAACGAGGTGGCGGCGTATTTCTTTTAGGTGGGCATTTTGGTATTTTCGATATTGCCCTGCCGTTTATCGCAGCACAACTTCAAAAACCTGGCTATATGTATCGACCCAACAACAATCCGGTAGTTGATTGGATGATTGAAAGTGGACGCCAGAGAAATGTTGATATTGAAAGCTTCCATAAAAGACAACTGAAAGAAATGATTCAGTTTATGAAAGAAGGCGGTGAAGTCTGGTATGCACCTGACCAGGATTTCGGCAAAAAGTGCGACCTTTTTGCTCCATTCTTTGGTATCGATGCCGCCTGTATATCGACTCCTAGCTGGATCGCTCGCGAATCTGGGGCAGCTGTCATCCATGTCTCGCAATACCGCCTCCCTAATGGCCGCTATGAAATCTACTTTTCTCCCATCCTTGAAAACTTTGGTGAAGACAATGAAGCCGATGCCAGAGCATGGAATAAGCTCTTAGAAGAGTCGATCCGAAGGCATCCTAGTCAGTATTTATGGCTACACAAGCGCTTTAAAACACGCCCCCCCGGTGAAGCTAAATTTTATTAGCACACAAACTTCGCTTACAGCGTCTTCGACGCTACTGCCATGCTCAACACGCACTGTTATAAAATCAACAATAAGCAAAGAATTCCTTACAGCTACGCCTGCCAGAGCAATTACATCTATCATTGTAGCTGCAGAAAAGCTTTGCCTGAGCAGCCAATGACTTGGAAAAACACCAATTAACCCCAGCGGAATAAATACCATCACCAAAAGGTGGGAGACGAAAGGATTAGTAACAAATACCTAGACAACATCAGAAGACGCAATTGATCAATAAACTACATATTCGGTTTGCGATTAATTCAGGAGCTTCATGCCAAACTTTACCGCTCGAAAAGACAGCCACACAAGCCTAGGGAAAACGCTGAGGAGACATAAAAGCTAAATTTGTATCGAAACTAGCTTTGCTTAAAGCACTTTTCGGAACTCAACTGATAAATCGCATATACTTAGCTACAAATTACGCTTTTTGAGAGACTCCATTGTCATCTTTTCTTGATTTACTATTGTACACCTCAAATATTACCTTACCCATTTTTATCATTGTATTTCTAGGGTGGTTCCTTCGACGAACAAGCTGGTTAACTGAAAGTTTCATCAATTCCGGCTCAAAACTCGTTTTCACCATCGCATTACCCGCTCTGTTATTTATCAAAGTACTGGAATCTGACCTATCAGCCGTTTTTGATACTAGGCAAGTTATGTTTGCTTTGCTTGTAACTGTAGCTGGATTCCTAGCCTGCTGGCGGCTAAGCGGCACGATGAAACTTCTACCAGAAAATAGAGGCGTTTTTGTACAAGGAGCCTTTCGTGGAAATATGGGTATCGTTGGCCTAGCACTTTGCATGAACATGTATGGCGATGAAGGTTTAGCTGTCGGCTCTATTCTACTGGCTTTTTTAACACTGCTTTATAATGTCCTGTCTGTCTTTGCGCTGACATTACCGTTCCATTCAGATAAACGTTTTGATTGGCTATCGATGGCAAAAGACATGGCGAAAAACCCGCTGATCATCGCCATTGTTACAGCACTTGTGCTTAACCTCCTGCAGTTAGAGCCACCAGCCATCATTATGAAAAGCGGCGAGTACTTTGCAAACATGACTTTGCCTCTAGCATTGATTTGCGTAGGCGGTTCGATCAAGTTAAATGAATTAAAAGATAGCAATCATCTTGCATTAAAAGCAACTTTACTGAAGCTTGTTGGATTGCCATTGCTGTTCACCCTTGCCGCCTTAGTGATGGGTTTTAAAGATTTAGCATTGGGTACTTTGTTTCTTATGTTCGCAAGCCCCACAGCTACAGCGAGTTTCGTAATGGCTAAGGCCATGCGAGGCAACGCCGAATTGGCCGCAACGATTATCGCTTTATCCACCGTACTGTCACTATTAACAGTAAGCACAGGAATATTTGTACTGCGGGCATTAGGTTTGGCCTAAGCGTGCCTCGTCTTTGTTAAATTGATCCTTCAGGGCTTAACGCCCTACGAAGACCGCATCACGACGCTCGATAAATGACTGAACTCCCTCATTCATATCTTCTGACTCAATGACGGGCTTTAAGCTAGGAAAAAGTTGCTTTATGGCCGATGCCTCGCCTTCTTGTCTTGCAAGCTTAGATGAAGTCAAGCTTCCACGTACAGCCAAAGGAGCTGCCTTAGCGATCTTCTGTGCTAGCGCTAAGGCACATTCTAACTGCTTCCCTGGCTCACATATTTCCTGAATCATTCCCATGCGATACGCATCAGCGGCCGACCACTCGTCACCCGTGAGTAAATATCGTTGAGCATTGGCCCAACCCATTTCATTCTGTAACCGTATCGTTGCCCCACCACAGGCAAACAAACCACGCTGAACCTCCAGCTGAGCAAAGCGTGCATTCTCCGAAGCAACTCTGATATCTGTATTGAGCATCATCTCAACCACCCAGGTATAGCTATAACCTTGCACCGCCATAATAACAGGCTTCGACAAGCTTGGGCCTGATAATGCAAAGGGGTCTATGGTTCTCTCAGGCAAAGGCGGCAAGCCTCCTGATTTAAGAGGCTCTAACCAATCAGTGAGCTCCAAGCCAGCTGAAAAATGTTCTCCCTCTGCGTAAAATACGGCAACACACAAATTATTATCATGCTCCAGCTGGTAATAGGCTCGTGCAATATCGTGATACATTTCGACCGTTAGCGCGTTATACTTTTCCGCTCGATTAACCTTGATCAATAAGATCGAACCTCTTACATCGACTTCAATATAGCTCACTTTTTCCTCCGCTTTCGAATTTGGTTTATGTCTCAAGGTCTAGAACCAGTTTGGCTGCATTTCAAAACAGGTATCGTCTCGCCCCAAAAGTAGATCTGCTTCGTGCTTAGCTAATGGTAATTGCCATTTAATATAATATTGAGCAGCCTGGAGTTTGCCACGGTAAAACGAAAGCTCTTCATGGTTTGCGGGCTCAGTTTCGGCAATCCCCTTTTCTGCCGCTAAGGCCTGGCGTAACCACAGCCACGACACCACCACGCGAGCAAACATCGAAAGGTAAGAACTGGCATTAGATAAGGTCAAGTCAGGAGATTCTTTCTGAAGGTCAGCGCCTAATTGCATAGTAACCCTATGCACTAGTGACAAATGTTCTTCAATTGTTTGCGCCCACGCTTGAAGCCTTTCACTGGATTCTTTAGCACGAGAAAGGTCTAAATTCACCTTAGAGACCAGAACTTGAAGTCCTTTACTGTTGCGCTGCCATAGCTTGCGACCCACTAAATCCAAGGCCTGGATACCATTCGTTCCTTCATGAATTGGGTTTAACCTATTGTCGCGCCAATATTGTTCGACAGGGTACTCTCTGGTATAGCCTGCACCGCCAAGCACCTGAATCGCTAGATCATTCGCTTTTACACCAACTTCGGAGCTCCATGATTTGATCACGGGTGTCAGTAAGTCCAGTAAGAGCTCTGATTTTTCTCTTTCGTCTGCATCAGGGTGTGTATTGACATCATCTAATAAGAAATAACCAAACAGGCATAGTGACATTGCACCTTCAACGTATGCTTTTTGCTCTAACAGCATTCGACGCACGTCGGCGTGCTGGATAATCTCAACAGGCTTGTCATCCGCCTTTTGGCTCGCCAAGCGGCCTTGTAAGCGCTCATTTGCATAAGACAGTGAACTCAGATACCCGCGATAGCCAATCATCGCGGCACCCATCGAAACGCCTAATCTCGCTTCATTCATCATTTGGAACATATAGCGAAGGCCCTGGTGCTCTTCGCCTATCAGATACCCTACACATTCATTGTTATCACCAAATGAAAGCATGGTCGAGGTCGTACCGCGGTAACCCAATTTATGAATGAGCCCAGCTAATGCAACATCATTACGATCTGCCGGTTTACCATCGTCATCCAATCTATATTTAGGAACCAGGAACAGCGAGATTCCTTTTACGCCCGATGGCGCACCGTCAATTTTAGCCAAGACAAGGTGAACAATATTGTCGGCCATTTCATGATCGCCACCCGAAATGTACATCTTATTTCCTTTGATCAGGTATTGACCTGCGGTGTCTGATGCTTTTGCTCGGGTTGTGATATCGGCTAAAGATGACCCAGCATGAGGCTCTGTCATTGCCATGGTGCCAGTGAACTTACCGGCTAACATAGGGCTTAAGAAATTACCTTTTAGCGCATCCGAAGCATAAGTTTTGATTAAATTGGCTGCGGCTATCGTTAAAAATGGATAACCCGCTGATGAAGCGTTAGCACTTGTGAAATACCCCATACACGCAGCCATAATAACTTCTGGCAACTGCATCCCACCTAACTCGTAGTCATCTCGCCCTGCAAGAAAGCCTGCTTCAGCCAACGCATCAAAGGCCTCTTTTACCTCTGGCAGAATGCTTACCTTCGCACCATCAAAACTGGGCTCATTACAATCTAGTTTGGCATTATGGTTAGCAAACTTATCCTCAGCAATTTGTCTTGCTGTAGAGATCGCTGCATTAAAGGTTTCAACATTATGTTCATTAAAACGAGCGCGCTCAGTAAGTGCGGCGGTTTCAAGCACTTCATACAACTGAAACTGAACGTCTCTTTCATTTAATAAATCGGTTTCCATGCCTTACAAGCCTCTTAATGATGAATAGGTTATTTACCTATCACTGTCTCATATCGAGAGGGATTACATAACTGGCTTTTATGACTTAAACTATGCCGTTTATGCCACCAGTATTCTTGGATACACAACAATGAAGCAAGTCACCATTCTCGGGTTTGATTACGCCTTTGCTACAGCAATTATCGGTATGGCAGATTTACTCGCTTCGGTTGGCGTTACTTGGAATTACATTCATGGAGATAAGCTATCCAGACAATTCAATGTCGAAATTGCTAGCTTAAACGGTGGTAAAATTCGGTGTGCTAATAATATTGAAATCAATGCGCATAAAACCATTGAAGAAATCAGTTCAAGTGACCTGCTTGTCATACCGACCATCGCTGGCGATATTGCTCAGACACTGGCTTTAAATAAAGCAGCACTCCCATGGATCAGAAAACTATATGAAGGTGGCTGCGATATCGCATGTAATTGTACCGGCGCTTTTCTGCTTGCCGACACAGGCATGTTAGATCACAAAAAAGCGACGACGCATTGGGGCTTCGTCGAGCAGTTTGCACAGAAATTTCCAAAGGTAGACTTACAGCCGGACCAGTTAATTACAGAAGATGGGCAAATATTTTGCTCTGGTGGCGGCACGGCCTGGTTTGATATGAGCCTGTTTCTGATTGAGCGCTATTGTGGCTATGAACTCGCGCAAGCTAGCTCCCGGTCATATGTTTTCGACATTGGCCAAGATAAGGTTAGTAGCATTAAACGTATACCCGGCAAACATTACCACCAAGACAAGCAAATCATAAGCTTACAAAACTGGCTAGAACATCACTTTGCTGAAGACTTTTCAATCGACGAACTTGCCGAGCGTATCAACATGACACCAAGGACATTCAAACGCCGCTTTAAAGCGGCTACCAGTGATACACCAATCACCTACGTACAGAAGCTTCGGATTGAATCTGCCAAAAGGATGCTAGAAGGCAGTAAAAAGTCTTTAGAACAGATCACCCAAGAAGTCGGCTACAACGATATGTCTTCTTTTATTCGCCTGTTTAAAAAACATACATCTATGTCTCCTGGCGCTTTTCGTGTTCGTTTTTCACGTAGGCCTGAAGTGCCGAGCTAACAACTTGGAAGCACAGGGCCTGTGCAGCAAGAACGCTAGTCCTTTCTGAGAGGAAATTTCTATCGATTATTCACGAGAGGTACAGCAGACAAATAACCAAGGCCAATCTTAGTTTACCAAACGAGACCTTGTCAGAGTACTTGGTTACAAGGCTGGGTACTTGGATACTCCGGTCTATTTATTTCACTAGAGTCTGAACCATTTGATCAAACAGTAAAATCAAGAATAGAGTTGAGAAGATATTTCTAGAAACTAGACAATGATTTAGCGTAGGAAAGTTTTCACTTATTTCTGGAAGAAATAAATGGCGGTGAGCCAGGGATTCGAACCCCGGGTGGGCTATTAACCCACGCTGGTTTTCAAGACCAGTCCATTCAACCACTCTGGCAGCTCACCGCAATTGCTTTCATGTCGAAAGCGAGGTGTATACTAATGATTTTTTTAGCGGTGTCAACGATTTATTTTTAAAGTTTTTGAGAGTTGAATTTTCTATACTCGCCACTATTATAGGCATGTAAATGTAGTATTATTCTAACTAAACATACTTGGTTTAAAACGGAGCATTACATGCAAGATAATAGACATCCACAAGCTCAGGCGGCTCACACTCAAGGTGATAACCTCGCCAATATTATGGGTGCTAATTCGCAAGCGGCTTTAGGTGCTGATGTTTCATCGGTACTTAAGAACACATACATGCTATTAGGTTTAACGCTGGCCTTTTCAGCTGCCGTTGCCTATATCGCAATGGTTATTAACGCGCCACACCCTGGCATGATCATAACGCTGGTTGGTTTTTACGGTTTACTGTTCGGTATTCACAAAACGGCTAACAGCGGCATGGGTCTTGTACTTACCTTCGCACTGACAGGCTTTATGGGTTATACAATTGGCCCCATCCTTAGCATGTTCATTGGCGCAGGCGCTGGCCACTTAGTTGCTAACGCACTTGGCTTAACCGCATTCGTATTCTTTGGTCTTTCGGCTTATGCCTTGATCACACGTAAAGACTTTAGCTTCTTGGCAGGTACGATTACTGCTGGTTTCTTTGTTCTTTTAGGTGCAATGGTTATTGGTATCTTTACCGATATCGCGGGTTTACAGCTAATGATCTCTGCGGGGTTTGTACTTTTCTCGTCTATGATCATTCTGTATCAAACCAGTGAGATCATTCACGGCGGCGAAACAAACTACGTTCTAGCTACCGTGACACTATTTGTGTCGATCTATAACTTGTTCCTAAGCTTGCTTCAGCTACTCATGGCATTTAGCGGGGACGATTAAGAAATAAGCAACCCTTTAAAGCCATGCCTTGGTCTGTACTAAGCATGGCTTTTTTAGTTTTTAGCCCTTTAAAATATGAACATATCTGTATTAGTCCTTAACGCTCCCTACGATTCACAGTCGTCTTACAGCGCTTATCGATACACTAAAGCTGCCCTTCAGAATGGGCACAAGCTTTCTCGCGTCTTCTTCTATCAAAACGGTATTCATAGCGGTACTAAACTCGCGACACCACCACAAGACGAGTTTGATCTTTATAAAGCCTGGCAAGACCTTGGTACCAAGCACAACCTTGACCTGGTTATCTGTATTGCCGCCGCAGCACGCCGAGGCTTGATCGATAACACAGAGCAAGCTCGCCATCAAAAGGACGCAAACAATCTCGCTGAAGGTTTCGAGCTTTCCGGGCTTGGGCAACTAGTAGAAGCAATGGCCGTTTCTGACCGCTTCATAACCTTTGGAGCTTAAACAGAGGCAAGATGGATAAGAAATCTATACTCATTATATTAAACTCAGCCCCGTTCGGCTCCAGCGATGCAAAAGAAGCTCTCGACCTTGTGCTGGCTGCGGGTACCTTCGAGCAAGATATCAGCCTGCTACTCGCAACTGATGGCTGCTATCTATTATTGGAAGATCAAGACCCTGCAAACATACACCAGAAGAATATTCGCCAAATGATGAAAGCGCTTGCTATTTATGGTGTAGATAAAGTGCATATAGATAAACAAGACGCTGAAGACCGAAACATCCCGTTAAGCGATTGCTCACTTGCGATAAGCGAACTTAGTAAAGCACAAGTAAGCAATAAGCTTAACGATTCCGACATTATTTTAAGATTCTAGCTTCTTGGCCCCACTTTATGACCCTGCATATACTGAACAAACCACCCTCAGAAGTCGCTGTGAACCAGCAACTTTCAGACACGATCCTGGACGGTGACTGCGTAGTACTCATTGAAGATGGGGTTTTCCAATGCCTGGGAACCTCGTCTGAAGCCAGTCAATGGTCTTGTATTGCCGCGACGATTTTTGTACTGACTGAAGATGCCTTGGCTAGGGGTGTAAAAATCCCGGTAGACTATTGTAAAATTGATTACAATGACTTGGTTGAACTTACCATCAAGCATGAAAAAGTGCATAGCTGGTATTAAATCTAGCCTTTGCTAAACACATATTATGAGCGATCAAGACACGCTAAAAAATATCCAGTTTGATGAGCAAGGTTTTCTAGTAAACCTGGATGACTGGTCACGCGACATTGCTGCGGCAATAGCCCTGCAGGAAGGCTTAACGCTAACGCCCGGACACTGGGAAATATTAGACGCCCTGCGCAGCTTTTACCTCGAATACGATCTCTCACCTGCTATGCGCATTCTTGTTAAGCATATAAAAGAGACCTTAGGGGAAGATAAAGGAAATAGCATCTATTTGATGACCCTGTTTCCGGGAAGCCCCGCAAAGCTAGCCAGTAAGATCGCAGGCTTACCCAAACCAACCAATTGCCTATAAACTTACCTTTTTTAAGGAAGTCGACCCCGTATGACAGACGTAAATATTAAACAAGCGAAAGCAGAACACCCATTTGCACCCTTTGTAAGAATACTGGGCAAAGGTAAAAAAGGCAGCCGTTCCCTTACTGAACAAGAAGCTTTTGAAGCAATGAACATGATATTAAAGGGAGAAGTCGAAGACGTGCAGCTGGGCGCCTTCCTTATGCTATTACGCGTTAAAGAAGAATCTGCTGAAGAGCTCAGCGGCTTTGTAAAGGCCGTTAAAGAGCAACTTAATACCCCCGCAATCGCGGCCGATCTTGACTGGTCATCCTATGCCGGAAAACGACGCCACCTACCTTGGTACCTGCCAGCAATTTTCTTGCTGGCTCAAGCCGGTTATCGAGTCATGATTCACGGCGCAAGTGGTCATACTGCAAACCGCCTGTATACTGAAAATATTCTTAATGAACTAGGAATACCAGTCTCACGCTCATGGGAAGAAGTTGCAGACAGTATGAATGTTAGAAGCTTTGCTTACCTGCCACTCGATGCGATTAGCCCACGCTTGGCCGAAATGATCAATATGCGTCACTTGATGGGGCTGCGTTCCCCTGTTCATTCTTTATCGCGACTGATCAATCCCTTGAACGCAGATAGCGTACTCCAAGGAATATTCCACCCCCCCTATAGCGGCCTTCATCAAGAGGCTGGAGCACTACTAGGGTACCGATCACTTTCAGTAATAAAAGGTGAAGGCGGAGAGATTGAGCGAAATCCTGATAATGCCATGGTCGTAAAGTCAGCGATTAAGGGAGAGCTTACTGAAGAAGAGTGGCCTTCTCAATTTGAGCGAAGACACGTTAAAGGGCAGGATTTAACGGTTAACTACCTTAAGCAAGTTTGGCGTGGTGAGCAAGAAGACGAATATGCCTTAGGTGCCATTATCGGTACAACAGCCCTCGCCTTAAAATCTTTAAAACCAGAGTTCTCACAGAAGGACGCCTTCGCATTTGCCGAGAAACTTTGGAGTGAACGCAAATTAGACTTGATCTAATCTACGTTCTGTAAAACCTCTATCAAAGGCGCCAAATATTTTTCATACGGCGCCGATGCTCGCTTGGCATCTTTATATATAGGCTGCCTTACTTGCGCGACACTCGCTGTTCTCACTGCGCGCTTATTTTTATGAAATTCGAAGCAGCCACCCTCTGGCTCCAAATGGCAAAAGGCGAGTAAGTTGTTAATCTGGTGCTCTGAGTTATCCACCATCGCTTCATAATTAGCCTCATAAATACGATCACCAAATAGGTTCTGCCAATGCTTCATCATGTCTTTATAGGCGATATAATACTGGCCCAGCTCTGTTAAATCATTAGTGTATGCTGGGGAACCAGAAAAATTTTGTTTATAAATAGAAAAACAGGTTTCAAGCGGGTCACGTGTACAATGAATAACTTTAGCGTTAGGCATTACAGTTAAGATAAGCCCAACAAACATGAAGTTATAGGGCATCTTGTCTGTAAAATACGTAGCTTTCTGTCTAGCTCTAAGCTTATCTAAATAAGCAGTCATGACTGCGACACACGCGCTAGCCTTATCATCTGCTGAGATATCGCTATTCAATATCTCGCCGTGCGTTCTAAAGCTTTCTCTCAGGTCAAGAATCTCTCCTTCCGCTTCGACCTGCGAGTGACTAGATATAATCTGCTCGATTAGCGTCGTTCCTGAGCGCGGCATACCCAATATGAATATTGGTGAATCATCTGAAAGTTGCGCCCCCTTTACTTCATTTAAAAAACCTTCGTCAAAAGCGTTTAAGATAGCTTTGAAGTCATTTTCTGTCTGGGAATGCTGATAATTTACGCCTTTGCGAGCAATGTCATTTCCCATTTTCAGGTACATGAATGATTTATCGGTCTTCTTACTTCGCTCATAATACATTGACAGAATATACGCGACGTTCATTTGAACTGCTGGCGCTTGTGTTTGCTGAGAAAAGCTTTTCTCCAACTGAGGAATGATGCTTTCTAATAGAGGCTCTTTTCTCCCCTTACCATACAAGATAAGATTCCGAATCACTGCTATTTGGCCAGGGTTGAGTTTCAAAGATTTTTGAAAACAGCTGTAGCCTTTTTCCCCCTCACCTAAACGACTTAGCGCTAAGCCTTTTAAGTTATAGGCATTTGCATTTTTCGGTGAGACTTTTATTAAAGATTTACAAACGCCTAAGGCATCCTTTTCTTTGTGATTCCCAATTAAGACGCCAGCCAATTGCTCTAAAGCTTTTTCATGCTTGGGCTTAAGTTGAAGAGCTTGCTTTAACCACGTTTCGGCTTGTTGATTATGACCTAGCTGTACTGCCAAGCCAGCACCCTGTAAAGCGACTTCATGCTCTTCAGGCAAGGCTTCAATTGCTTTTTTTGCGAAAGAGAAAGCCTCCGGCAGCTTTCCAGCTTGTTGAAGCAATAGAGAAAGTTGTGCGCATATCACGGGCTGACCTGGCGCCTTATCAAGAATCTGACGGTAGATATTTTCTGCTTGCGCTAGCTTGCCTTGCTGATGTAGTGCAAGGGCCTGATTGAATATTTCTTGCATTGACTTACCTAGTTAAGAGTCAGTTTACAGTAGATAATGGCACAAAAATGAGCCAAGTATGTGCTCTACTTTCGAGTAAAACTAATAGCGCTAGTTACCCAAATAGAAACAAAAGATTGATTACCAAGCTAGACGAACAGACTAGCGAAAAATGCTACAACGACTGCCTTCCAGTAACTTAATATTTTTATATAAAAGTTCATTGGCATTGGCGACTAAATTGTAATTGGCATCATACTTTTTGGAGGAAAGAATATCACCCGTCAGTACCCTCATTCGAGAGAGAATCTCAGGTAATCCTTTTAAAATGATAGCTATGTCACGAACAACAGTACATTCATGAATATTATGGAGCTCACAGCAGTCGTTATCGATCTTCATCCCAATAACGCCCTCAGTGCGCTGCCTAAACAGGCTCGGATCAAACACTCCGGTATCGGTTGAAAGCCTAACGAGACGATGAATCATTGAACGCAAACCATGGACACTCAGGTCAAAATCATACGGAAGTAGCTCAGCACTGACGACGAGTAAGCACGACAGCATTTTCTCGAGCTCTTTAATCTTGCTTTCAATATCAAGAAACAGATTTGAGTTCTTTGGTGACTCGATCGGGCTAGACAGGTGCGCTTCAACTAAGGTGATCCAATGCTGATGCGCCCTTTCAAAATACAAAAAAGAATTGAGCCTAAGGTTTGATAAGGTATGAGATATCTGATTGTGACCACCTAGCTGATCAAGGCGGTCACTTAACTCATTGGCGATCACTAAAATCTGGGCGTCTAGACCAAGTTGAGGCTCACCAATGAGATTTGGAAAGCCAGTTCCGTCATTTCGTGCGTGGTGGTGTAGAACCAGCTCCGCAAGCCCTTCTAGCTCAGGTAGGTACTTTTCAACTAAACGTGAACTAATCAGAGGGTGAATATCTCTGCCGTCAAGCGAGCTAGCTGGAGAAAAGAAAGGGCCATTAACCTTTGTGGGAAACTCAATCGTCTCGGTATCGGGTGCGTGTTTACCAATATCTTGCAGTAAACCAGCGACGAACAGCAATCTTTGGTTAGCTTCTGTGAGGCCAGCTGACCGGCCAATCAATAACGCACACCAACTGCAAAACAAAGCCCTTTCGAAGTCGATTTGCGAACAAACATGGACACGAGTAAGTGCCTTCATGATCTCAGGAAATTTTTCAAGCTCATTGCAAAAGAAAACCATTTTTGGCCAATATGAATTGGCTTGGTTTATTTTGAAAAGCGTCGGATGGGAGTCAATAAACATCCGGTATTCGAGAAGCAAGCTTGCTGCGCTGATATAATAATTACCGCCAAGGTAATCAAAACTGCTATCACTCATGGCACTAAATTTCCAGGACAATGTTCGAAAAAGGTATGATTTAAAGATAGGCTACAAGCCCTATATATTCAAAGACGAAAGCGTGATAATTTACTCGTTTTATATATTTGAACGTTTAAGACTATTGCTTGTCTTACTTGTCTCCAAGTTCAGAAACACGCGCTAACAATTCAAAGAGAGATCTCCCTGCATGCATGATGATGTTAAAAACTATTACGGGAAAGTATTAGAAAAAACCGAAGATCTTAAAACCAACGCCTGCTGTACAAGCGCTGGTTTACCTAGACATGTAAAGACGGCATTAGCCAAGGTTCATGATGAGGTACTAGCCCGTTACTATGGCTGCGGTCTAATTGCCCCACCCGTGCTTGAAGGAATGCAGGTAATGGATCTTGGCAGCGGGTCTGGCAGAGATTGCTACGTTCTATCCCAATGGGTTGGCGAACAAGGCCGTGTCTTAGGTATCGACATGACAGAAGAGCAGCTTACCATTGCACTTGAGCACGAATCTTACCATGCCGAGAAATTCGGCTACGCAAGCAAGAATACAGAATTCAAGCTGGGTTATATCGAACGTTTAAACGAACTTGGCCTTGAAGAAAACAGTTTTGATATCATCGTATCAAATTGCGTTATCAACCTTTCACCAGACAAGGAAGCCGTATTGCGAGAAGCCTATCGAGTACTAAAACCAGGAGGTGAGCTTTACTTCTCTGACGTCTATTCAGACCGGAGAGTTCCCCAACACCTTGTTGAGGACCCAGTCCTATACGGCGAGTGTTTGAGCGGCGCACTTTACTGGAACGATTTTGAAAACCTAGCTAAAAAAGTCGGTTTTTTGGACCCGAGGCTTGTAGAAGACGATGTCATCACTATTGAAAATGAATCGGTGCAAGAAAAAGTCGGCCATATCGGTTTTTATTCGGCAACCTACCGTTTATTTAAAATAAAAGACCTTGAACCGCACTGTGAAGATTATGGCCAGGCTGTTATTTACAAAGGCGGTATCGAGCACTTTGAACACGCTTTCGTTCTTGATAAGCACCATATCATCGAAAAAGGTAGGATTTTCCCTGTTTGCGGCAATACCTGGCGCATGCTGAATGAAACACGATTTAAAAAGTACTTCGAGTTTATTGGTGACTGGAACACTCATTACGGCATTTTTGAAGGCTGTGGATCTAGCTTACCCTTCGATGGTGACCCTATATTCGAAACAGGTGACGGCGGCTCTTCTTGCTGCTAACTTGAGCTAGCGCTCTATCTGAAGAGCTAAGCTATAACTATCCGCTTAGCTCTTCACCTCCTCTTCAACGCTCTAATATCTAGACCATTTTCGATCATATACTCTTGCATATCTTTCGCGTACATAATCCACCCTTTCGGGCTTAAATGAATTTCATCATCCCAATATTTTGCTGCTGACAAGTCTACTCCCCGACCAAAAGCATCATAACTTAGCGTATTCTGATATTGCCCCATTGCGCCTATAATTGTTTCAGAAAGCTGCGCATGCAGATAGCGAATCGCCCGCCTCCTTATACAGTTATCTATATTAGAAGTAAGCATAGGTGGATAAGCTTTCGCATCAAATGCTGTTTTTATCCAAGGCCCGGCCTTTAGGAATGCCAACTTGAAGCCTCGCTGGCGTTGATCTGGCGACGCATAACAATGCGCAAGGACAGGCACGCTAGGTAGATATCGGTCTCGGTCTCTCAATACCTTATGATAATCATCTCTGATGTTTTGAAGTAAGCGCTCTTTCCCTGAATTAAAGCACTCTGAAGGCGATTGATTTTTATCATCATAATCTTTAAGGATAAACTTTAAGCCAGCGAATAAATCATTCCCGCCCATACTTAGACAATATACATCGAGTCTAACTCGATTGTATTTAGCATAGCGAAATACACTGGATTCACGCGAAACCTGCTTTGCCGTAGCCATTGAGACGCTACTATCCCACCAGTTTGCGCCAGTAGGAATAATCTGCATCAGGGCCTGATGTAAATTATTCGGTCCGTAGAAAAAATGTTTCTGCCTGCCAGGGTAATCAAACCAGGAGTCACCTTGCACTACAACATTAGGGTATCGACGACGATATAAACTTTTCGCAACCGTTACAAAACTTGGTCCTGAGCCAGCAAGGAAATGCGCCCCTCTGTAACTATCCATGTTTTTTACTTCCCGCTAATACACAGTCTCTTTATGGAATAGCTATTTTGTCATAGTCAAAGGTAGAAGCTTTAGCTTTTTCAGTGGCCTTATCTTTGGC
This sequence comes from Oleiphilus sp. HI0061, assembly GCF_001635675.1. Lineage (NCBI taxonomy): Bacteria > Pseudomonadati > Pseudomonadota > Gammaproteobacteria > Oceanospirillales > Oleiphilaceae > Oleiphilus > Oleiphilus sp. HI0061. The sequence continues at coordinate 27,621 of NZ_LWFE01001200.1, forward strand.
GGGGGCGCTAGTAGAAGGAATTGGCATAAGTACACGCGGCTTCTGTATCTTAATTTCTTCCAAGCCATCAAAGCCACTTGCCGTAGCGTTTGCTCCTTGGGCGCTATTGCTTGGCGCGCTTAGCGTGTTGCTTAACGCTGGTTTAGAAGCAGTAGGGTTACTAGCTGGACCTATCGGCGCCATAAGGCTAGCAAGTTTATCTTCGAGTAAGCTATAGTCGCTTTTAACAGTGGTAAGTTCTTCCGTCAAAGATGTCTTCGAAGCGCTTAACTGTGAAATCTGTGTTTGTAGCGAAGTAATCCGCTGCTCCTTAGACTCTAGCTCCTGATTGAGTTTATCGTTGTTCGATGCAAGATAATCAATCTCTGAGCGTGTCTCTTTTTGACGTTTTACAACCGCAAGATAAGCGCCTTTTCTATCTTTTAACTTCTTATTTAATACCTTGATTTCATCGCTTAATCTTGAATTTTCTCCGGCCAGCACTTCGCTATTGCTTGCGCCACTCAACAAAGACGCCCTAACCTGACTCAAGGATGCTGCTAGGGCCTCGTTTTCCTCTTTAAGCAAAGCGAGTTGTGAATTCAGGTTGTCGATAATATCCTGATTGACCGCAAGCGCACCCTCCGACTCCTGTATTTTTTCCTGCTGAGCCTGGTTTTCTCTTGTCAAACGCTCGTGCTCAGCTTTGGTTTCAGCAAGAGATTGTCCAGACGTAGACATTTTGGCTTGCTGATTTTTAAGCTGAAGTTCGAGCTTACCTATTTCTTGCTTAGATAAGACGCTGTCCAGGAGTGCAGTTTGACCCTGGTGATAAAAATAAAATGCTGAGAGCCCGAAAGCCAAGGCCATGATAAGAGTGACTATCCACGTACCGTTAAGCA
>NZ_LWFE01001201.1:0-4884 GCF_001635675.1 Oleiphilus sp. HI0061
GAACTTATTCATATTCATGTTCATAATTTCCTGATAAATAAAAATTATCGATTAGTAAATTAGATCCCCTTATTGAGAAGGCCTAATCGCTTAAGTTGCTGTCATCATCATAAGATGAAAAATCTACTGATGAAGAAGGCTGGGCGCCCATAGAAATGTGTAAGCGCTGCCTTTGATTGCTTACTTCTAAGAAGCGTTTCCACGCTCTTTCATGAATGCTAGAGGCCTCTTTTTTCCCCATAAAAACGGATACAAACTCTTTCTCTTCATCACACCTAGGCTTTAGCTCTCCGCCATAGAGAGCCTTGTATGACTTACCATAATCTTCGAGTAATTGTGCTTGTTCTTTAGTAAAGTGGCCGCTTCTTGCTATTCCTTTTGGAAAATGCTCTATAGCCCAAAATTTACCCGTTGTGTGGAATGCTTGTTTATTAGCCATATTTTTGCCTAATATAATCTAACCATCTTATTTCGCGCGATTATGCTTTCAATCGATTTATGCTGTAAAATGAACTTTTTTTCTAATTACGATAAATATTTTTAATCGATATGAATACAGATCTTCTGCGCACTTTTATGGAAGTTTCCAAGACTCGACACTTCGGGAAAGCAGCAGAAAATCTTTGCTTAACCCAATCTGCTGTAAGCTTTCGAATTAAGCAGCTGGAAGAAAGTGTTGGAATGAGTTTGTTTACGCGCGAGCGTAATAACATACTATTAACCCCCTCGGGCGAACGTTTATTACCCCATGCTGAAAATGTACTCACATCGTGGCAGTCAGCACTACAGGATGTAGGTGCGGCTGGCCAGCTGGATATGCAGATCGCTTTGGGCAGCACCTCAAACCTCTGGGACACTTTTCTACAGTCACTTTTACCAAAAGTGGTCGATACCTTTGACGGTTTAAACATTCGGACTGAAATTAGCAGTCCTCAAGATTTGACGAGGGCCTTGTTAGGTGGACGTATCGATATAGCTGTTTTACTAGACCCGCCAAGTGTTACGGAATTAGTTCTCACTAAAATTGGCAAGGTCGAGTTAATGTTTGTATCTGACCAAAACTGGGCTGCAACTGAAGAGCTTGCCAAAACTAAACATATTTTTGTTGACTGGGGAACATCTGTAAATGTCCTTCAAGCTCGCCTCTTCAATCAACCACACACACCGATTCTACATACAGGACAAACTCATATAGCCTTGGAATTTCTAATGACATACGGTGGGGTAGCTTTATTACCAAAGGTACTCGTTGAACAGTTTGTTCAATCTAAGCAGTTATTCCCTATTCACGGTGCCGAGTCATTTGTAAGGGAAGTTTATGCTGTTCATAGTGATGCGTCGCAAAAACAAGATATCGTTTCATCCGTAGTTGATTTGCTAAAAGAAGAAGATCTAAAGCCAGCGTTTGTGTGATCTGAGCACCCAATGGAAAAATTCACCTTTAAATTAATTAACCAGTACGAGGGGCGTAGAAAGCTCGTAAGCAGACATTACCGAGCGCCATAAGAATAAGCGACCTTGTATGGCGATAATTTTAATTACAGTCTAATATTCATTTAATGGATGCTTTATAAATAATAACCCATACCTTTCTAATTCTGCGGATACTTGATGTTTTTAAAAGAATCTACTGTAACTCTTTGGCTTTCAAAGCTTGCTAGCGGAGAAGTGACAGAAACAAATGCCCCAGCATGGCTGTTACCGTTCGTAAAAAACGAGTCTGACGCCGATCTTCTTAAAATCGCCGACAAGACAGTTGATTCGGCAAAAGTGGTATCAAGGTTTGGACGTGAAGGTTTACAGCTAAACAGCCGGTTAGATGAGGTTGTATCCGAATCGATTCAACTAGCGAGCGCTATCGAAGAAATGTCTGCTACCGCGCAAGAAATAGAGTCACTTGGTCAACAGGTACTTGAGCGTGCCCAGCATACATGCGATGAGGCTGGTAGAGGCAGTGACGCCCTTAGTTTACTTGTTCAAAAGCTAGACTCAATTGAATCATCTATCAAAGATGTTGGGCGTAATGCCGAAACTTTTGTTGAACAAACTAAAAGTATCATTCAGTTGACGACTACTGTTAATGAAATCGCTGATCAGACGAATTTACTCGCGTTAAACGCTGCTATTGAAGCCGCACGAGCAGGAGAGTTTGGACGCGGATTTTCCGTAGTCGCCGATGAAGTGCGTGGACTCGCTCACCGCAGTGCTGAAGCAGCGAGTGAAATTCAATCTATTGTGAGCGGTGTAGTAAATGGAGCTAATGATGTAGAACGCATCGTAGGAGAAACTATTGGTGTACTAGAAGACTCTCATCAAGACCGAAAACAGTTAGTTCAAACAATTTCTGATGCTCAAACCGCTGCTACAGAAAATGTTGATGCAACAGCTCAAATTGCCTCAGCAGCAACAGAGCAAGCTTCCGTAGCACAAGATATGGCAAGAGGTGTGCAAAATACCGCTGATGGCATTAATGAATCATTCACCATTTTCAAAGATATGTATAAAAATGTCGAATATCTACGTGACCTGCAAGTAGAGTGTTTGAGCTACTTTGATGTAAGCAACGATGATGTACTGCTTCGCATGGCCAAGAGTGACCATATTGTGTGGGTAGATAAGGTTATCCGTTTTGCATTATTTGGACAAAACAGCGTACAAGAGAGTGAGCTAAAAGATCATACCCAATGTCGCCTTGGGAAATACCTAATGTCTGATAAAGGACAGCAGCTAAGTTCCAAGAGTCGCTTCAAAGAGCTTTATGAAGATGTTCATCCGAAAGTACACGCTAAGGGCATAGAAATCTATAAGGTCGCACGAGCAGGCGCTGAACCATTATCTCTGCAGGGTGCAGTTGAAGAGCTTATTGGCTTATCAGATAGCGTATTGGATATTCTTAATGAATTTATCCAGCACCGTTAGAATTTCTTAGACCTTGCAATATTACCTCTGTTTCAGAAGGTGAAAAACAGCCCGCCAATATGAGGCTTGTGGCGCTTCGAAATGCTTGCTTTAGATCTCGCCGGCAATGCTAGGTTTAGGTCTGCTTTCAAAAGCAAAAAAAGTGGCGTATTAATCATAGCAACAAATTTAGCGACGCTAAGCTTCATCTATTTTTTTGCACAACTGCAAATTCAAAGCTTAGCTAAAGCACTATTTCTCTAGCTTCAAAAGCACCCTGCGATTCAGCTCTTGCGCCTGAGCCGAGTCTTCTTTTCTGGCTGGTCTAGAGTCACCATAGCCTTTAGCACTGATACGAGCTTCTGCGACTCCCTCAGAAATAAAGAAGTCCATTAAGGTTTCCGCGCGTCTTTCGCTTAGTTCCTGCTCGGAGGTGATTTCGCCATACAAGGATGCATAGCCATTTGTGTGAACCTCAATAACAATTGGCTTTGCTTGCTTTCGAAGCTCTGGTAGCAAGCTATCCAAAATAGACGCCCCTGAACGAGCCAAGTCATAAGACCCTGCATTAAAAAGAACACGAGAACTAAGTTGCAAGCTTAGGTAGGGTTCAGAATCTTCTATTTGAACATGCTGTTTTAAGTTTCCTGTATTGATAAGCGTGGCGAGTACTGAAGCATCAAGTTCGCCACCCTCTTGGCCAATACCGGTCAAATCCATCAGTTCATCAGTGAACACAGACAAATCAGCAGGCTTCTCAACAGGCGCCAAAACAGGTGCCTGCACTGAGCGAAACGTTAAATACAGCAATAAGCCCAGCGCTAGCATGAGCAGGAATAAATCAACAAATATGGAAGAGTTCGAGCCTTGCTCAGACACACCTTCACTTGATTGAAACTTAGCAAGTCGAAGTTTTTCAGACCAAGAGCTTGCGTCCTTCTTCTGAGCCTTCTCTGCGAAGCCATCGACTTTAGATAACATGGCCTTGAAATTATCAGCAGGACGCCTATGGCGTAAGTCTGAATAATTATCTGAGCGATTTAATGCACTACTCATTTACGTTTCTCAAGCAGTAGAAGTTTATTAAGCAGAGCGCTGAAGCCCAAATTTCACTAACATTGGCTTCTTCGAAGCTCGCTTTGGCTTTTTAGTGGTTTGCTGATTAGCTGATAATGCGTTCATGCTTTCGATGTAAGTCATCAAGGTCTCGCGAATCACCGCAGGCGTCCGACGCTCGTGAATCAGAACAATACCTTCTGCAAGCAAGGTAATATGCTGAACCTCTTTTAATCGACGCTGCTCCAGCCTTTCAGCAATCGGTTTGAATACAAAGCTCGCCAGGATTAAACCATAAAAGGTACTAACCAAGGCAAAACCCATAAGGCTTGCCGCCTCAGAAACGGCTCTGCCCTGCTCCAAGATAAAAGCTATATTGAGCAAGGCCAGCACGGTACCGGCAATACCAAAAGTCGGTGCAAGATTCGCCAGGGTGCGGAAGATGCCTATATAGCGCCCTTCATTTAAATTTACCTGGCTAATCTGCCAATTGAGAAGTGAAAGAATATCGTCGCTTGGCTGGCGATCCCTGATCATCTGCAGCCCCTTTTTCAAAAAAGGTTTATCCAGTTTTGATAAATCCCGGTCGATCAGGGTGTATTGGTTTCTAAACCAAAGCTGAGCAAAATGAAGAATGATATTGGCTTCGTTTGCCACGTCAGAGTGCTCGGCTTTATTTCTTGGAAAAGCTTGTCGAAATGCGGCAAGGCAATCGTCAAATGAGTGACTCAAGACAGCCCCGGTAAACGTTCCCAAAACCACAAGCAACAAACCTGGAAGGTTCAAAAACTTTAAAGGTTCAAGGCTTGATAAGGCCAGCACCAGAACAAAGGCAGCCAACAGTAATAAAACAAGAGTGCGGCCCGTTAGCTTCTGCCGGGAAAGAGCTTTAAAAGACATGAGATTATTCCATCAATAAATATTTCTAAT
>NZ_LWFE01001202.1:0-562 GCF_001635675.1 Oleiphilus sp. HI0061
GTACCCACGACACCAGTCACTTTCTAAAGGTATAAGGCTAAACAGCTCACCGTAAATGATTTGGTCTTTAACCAAATAGGGCTGCTCGCAACTAATATCTGTACCTTTAAAGATGTTCTCAAATGCATCTAAGGAAATATCCTGGATGCCCTGTGCAAGCTCGATAGGATAGTACATGCTGCACACATATGAGCTGATTAGCTCGTCTAGAGCTTCAGGTGTCTCAAGTGTATAAACACCTGTAATTGCTTCCTGAACATCAGGGTCAAGGTCTTGCGTATCAGTAAGGCTGCTTCTACGAAGAAAAATCGGTAGTTCAGGTCGTGTATGATGAATTTTCATGCACAAATCTAAACCGGTGAAGCCGTTCGGGTCAGGATCCTCTGATAGAAATATTGCGCCGAGGTCAACGTTAGACTTTAGTATGTCATCTATTTCGTTCGAAGCATCTTTAATGCCGATCATATTATTGCCTGTACTAACTTTTAGGCCGACAAGCTTATGCTTGGTGCAGACTTCTTTGAGTACAGATAGTGCATCATCATTACATTCGTGCACCAAA
>NZ_LWFE01001203.1:0-2552 GCF_001635675.1 Oleiphilus sp. HI0061
TCATAGCGAACAGAACCACGCCTAATTCTATTGAAATAGAATTTTTCATTTTTCGCTTTAAGTACAGAGGGTAATAACATAAGAGATACACAACTGCACCACCCAAGAACACTCCCCATTGTGCAAATTTATCTACGATATCAGAATGATGACCAATTCCTTTTCCAAAGGCTAGTATACCAAATAAGAAATTCTCCTTGAACGTATTAACACTCATTACATATGCATCACTACGACTGCCTACTGCGCCATCAGATTCATGACTGCCTGAGGAAGCAGCAATAATATCCAATAACTTTTCCTTATATCTTGTACCGTCGAGAAAATTTAAAAGAACCTCTAAATCAGAAAGAAAAGAAGTGGAAGCTAGAAAGGCAACTCCACCTAGGAGCATTAAAGAAAAAATTATAAGGCTCCTACGAATTAATATGACAATCAAACCAGTAAAGGCTATAACGTTTGCTATCGTATATTGAGACTTAATTAAAAAAGCGACGCATAAAAAGAAGTTAAGGATAGTAAGGAATATGAGAATATGATGCTTAGTTTCTTGATTACTTAGAACCCGATATAAAGCAACAAACACGGGTAACATGACTACGTTTGCATATACGACCCCATATCCACCAAGTCCCTGCGCGGCAAGCATTCTGCTAACATCGTTGCTTTCTGAAATCAATCGCGCAATTGAATGATCAACCATCAAAGCCTTAATTGTCAGAACCAAAGTGACCACATTAGCAAACATTACTGTACCTAAGATCAGTTTTGCCGACTTCTGATTCGCTGACAACAACTGCAAGGAAATAATCATGAAGATTAATAATAAGGAAAAGTGAGTATGCCTTAACTTATATTCAGATGGTGAGAAAACAGTGTTTGTAACCCACATATAACAAAGAACTAAACATACGATCATAGTTACTCTTCGAATTTTGTATCTCTGTAGGAGAAATACTTCCGAAAAAACCAAAGCCAAATAGCTACCTAGCCCTATCACAACTGATAGCCGCCCCAAAAGACTAAAAGAAAGCGCAGGCAAAAGGCACCACATTAAAAACGGGATCAATAAAACAAACCTGTCGTATCCCAATATTTTAGTATGTGCTGGATGAGTCATCTATAGTTTCTCTCACACAGAGTTTCAATAGCATATTAAGATAAGATGATTCTAATAATCTTGTCTTCATTTGCATCGCTAAACTTATTTCGATATCTATCAATACAAGATTGAATTACATCAGTTGCGCACATTGACAAAGCAGTGTCGAGAGATTCAACTAAATGATTAAAATCGTTATTCCTAAAAACCACACCAGTTTCGCCGGGAGTTATAATTTCCTCGTACCCATCAATATCGGACATAACTGGAACACACCCACATGACAATGCTTCTATGACTGGTCTAGGAAAATGTGGCGTTGTAGCAGGAAATAGTAGGCATCTACTATCAGCAATATACGGCATCGAGTCTTCAACGGCCCCAAGAACGTTGATAGCTTCTGAGTTATATTTATCCACAAACTCATCACTGTAGTACCCCAACAGACATAAACGGTACTGATTATCTGATTCTAGTAGCTCTTTTATTAAGTCAATTCCTTTTATGGATTTCTCACCGCCGACATATATTGCATCATACTGCCGCTCTTTTGGGTCAATTACGCACCCTCCTCCTTTAACGTAGTTACTTATTATTGAAGTTTTTGAGGCTATATTTGCCCCTAAACATTCTCTGTTATGCTTACTAAGAAATATCACATGATCAGCAAATTTGCTAAGCAATAATCTGATAAGGTTATTACGAATCCCAAAATAGCCCTTAGAAATCGCCTCTCTCACATGAACAATATTCCTAATACGAAATAATTTGGACACAAAGAGCCAATCGGTCAAAACAGAGGAGTTTAGATAAACAACATCAGGTCGAAGCTTTACGTACCAATAAGGGGCAACTACAAAAACTGTCAAGAGCCAGCTGAGTAACTGAAATAGAATTAGATGCGGTTCATACCATTTATACCACCGAGAAGAATGATTGAAATAACGCAGCGGTAAGCCTACAACATGATAATCAACTGACTTAAGTAGAGTTTTCGCATCTGAATCTTTTAAATACAGCACTTCGACTTGCTTACCATCACCTTTCAAACGGTTCGCCAACTGAGTCATACTCTTTGGAGCACCACCTAAGCCCACTCCATGATGTATAAACAAAATTCTTTCAGATTTAGCTTGTTTCAAAAGTACTCCCGTGTACTCATCCGTAGGAAGTTAATTTGAGATAATGAGGTTTTCAATTAGATCACTTGCGACGGTATTGTCAAAGCTACTCTCAGCAACCCCTCTCGCATTAGAGCGCATTACATTCAACTGATTACCATTCAATCTCATAATGCGTGTCAAACCACTTAACATGCTATCAACCGACTCGTCAGCACAAACGATGCCTGTCTGTTCATCCTTTAAATATTCAGCTAAGTCGCTGGTATGATTTGCAATAACGGGTGTCCCTACCGAAAAGCTCTCTACAAACTTGGTAGGAAAGCCTG
>NZ_LWFE01001204.1:0-794 GCF_001635675.1 Oleiphilus sp. HI0061
AGTCATCTATAGTTTCTCTCACACAGAGTTTCAATAGCATATTAAGATAAGATGATTCTAATAATCTTGTCTTCATTTGCATCGCTAAACTTATTTCGATATCTATCAATACAAGATTGAATTACATCAGTTGCGCACATTGACAAAGCAGTGTCGAGAGATTCAACTAAATGATTAAAATCGTTATTCCTAAAAACCACACCAGTTTCGCCGGGAGTTATAATTTCCTCGTACCCATCAATATCGGACATAACTGGAACACACCCACATGACAATGCTTCTATGACTGGTCTAGGAAAATGTGGCGTTGTAGCAGGAAATAGTAGGCATCTACTATCAGCAATATACGGCATCGAGTCTTCAACGGCCCCAAGAACGTTGATAGCTTCTGAGTTATATTTATCCACAAACTCATCACTGTAGTACCCCAACAGACATAAACGGTACTGATTATCTGATTCTAGTAGCTCTTTTATTAAGTCAATTCCTTTTATGGATTTCTCACCGCCGACATATATTGCATCATACTGCCGCTCTTTTGGGTCAATTACGCACCCTCCTCCTTTAACGTAGTTACTTATTATTGAAGTTTTTGAGGCTATATTTGCCCCTAAACATTCTCTGTTATGCTTACTAAGAAATATCACATGATCAGCAAATTTGCTAAGCAATAATCTGATAAGGTTATTACGAATCCCAAAATAGCCCTTAGAAATCGCCTCTCTCACATGAACAATATTCCTAATACGAAATAATTTGGACACAAAGAGCCAATCGGTCAAAACAGAGGAGTT
>NZ_LWFE01001205.1:0-2428 GCF_001635675.1 Oleiphilus sp. HI0061
GGGCTGAAAACGTTCTTAATGATAACCCACTTTCAAGCCACTTCTTAACAATGGCTTCTTTAAACTCTTTTGAATAATGCTTCACTCATATTCTCTTACCGCCTCCTATTCAATTATTAAAAATTAACAGAGGCGACAACTATCCTGACACAGGGGGGTGACGAGGACAGACTAATACAGAAATTGGGATTGTCGTTCCCATATCCATCACGATTTTCGCCGGAGCATCCGGATTTTTGGGCAATATGTTGCAAAGCAGGTTGGTGCAAGAAAAAGCAGCTAAGAGCAATTCATGGCGTTGAGGTGAGCAAAATTTCTAGCGTCACATTTTATCTTCAGTCGTATGATACAGAAGCACATCGTGACCGATATTTTGAGCAAATTCACGATTTAGAAACGTTAGTCTTAGAGTATGGTATGTCACGTCTGAAATTAATTAGCGGTTTGCTTAAACAGCATCGATTGCTTTCAATTCAATCCTATCGATATCTTTCGATCAACCATTTCCAGGCGTTATCGCCACCTTGCCCTATTTGTTTCGCACTGAGCGTATGGCTAATGCTTATGTTTACATTAACGTCTCACTTCCACAGTGCTAAGGTGCTGGAGAAAAGCTTAGAAGAGATGACCCCTCTGTTCCTTAAACAAACCGGATGGGCTGGTTGCTACACGCTTATACAACGACTCGTCAAAGCATTCACTATCGTTCCCTTATTTGAAAGTCATGCGCTCCGTCACTTTATTGTACCTCGTGCATTCGATGCTTTGCTCTATGCCCTGCTTCGATATGCTATTCATTTTCAACAAACTTTGAACACAAAGGATTTTGAGTACTCGCAGACCTACAGGCTAAAACACGGTGATGAATACGAGACCGAAGATCTAGTATCGATCGCCTCATTTTCTGGATCTGCAGACGAGTTATCATTCTGTTTATCCAAAGAAGATGTACTAAATAAGATCAAAGCATTAGATTGGCCGGCAATAGAAGCTTGCAAATGTGGTCTATTTCAACAAGAGTACCGTTCTTTAGCCCCTCCCATGTTGACAGTGTTTAATGATGTATTGGATCTAGATACGTGCCGTGAGGATAGTATAATAACTTATCTACATAAGTTTCGATCCCATATTAGAGATGATATTGGTGCTGTTCAAGCGTTTGGTATCAACCCATTTACATATCATTATGAAAAACGGGAAAGAATGTTCGGTAAGTCTTCGGTAAAAGGGTTATAAAGGTTTACGACTACTCACATCGCTGAGTCATTTTATGGGAATAGATAACTTAATATTCAAGAACCGACCTTGCTTCTTATCACAAACGATGAGTAAGTAGGCATTAATCTCTAGCTGAGCTAGAAGAAAAGTTCATTGCCTTTGTTCGGATAGCGGACCTTTGAGACTGGTTTGAACCGACTCTTTCAGTTCAGTGATTCCATAAACACTTATCAAGAGAGTTCGGCTAAAACCAACGAAATGAGTTTCATCGGTTAGAAGAAAAAAGCAGATCTTTTTCTTGTGTAACAACTATAGCAGTTACCTTCACAAAGCGGTCTTTTGGCGGGTTTTGCTTTTTGGCAGCTGTGATGAGACAGCCGACATTTTCGAACTATCACATTGTCCGCTTTTCTGTCATTACCGCGCAGGCGGTAATCTATTTTTTAAGTGACGTTGATTGTGCCATTAGCTGCCGTTGAAGCTTGGTTTAGATTTGGCCTAAATATAACATTTACGAACGCTCATGGAATGCTGGCTTTGAGCACAAAGCGCTAGTTTATTAGCTCCAAGATATTTTCGACTGACAACATACCAGGATTACAAGTACGTATGCAAAATTACCGTTTTAATCACTTATTTAGATAAGGGTAATGCAGCCAGTTTTAAAATTGAGCCAATGCTTACACTCGACCTAAAACGCTCTTTTCTCATTGAAACTGTTGTAAAAGGTTATCCCTTTGAATACTCTCACCAAAGATATTTTTTAGCTGTAAAAAACAAACCAACATATTGATTGGAAACCTCAAAGACAATTGGTAAATCATAGCTACAAGATACATTTCAACATTCGCTTTATGTGCAAAGTACGGGTATTTATGCGAGAACCAATTTCAGTCAGTGTATTTCTTTATCGAGAAACTAGAAACCAAAGACAGTATCTGTTGTTAAAGCGGGTACCTCGCCCAGACTTAGCTCTTTCTGGTTTTTGGCAAAGTGTTACTGGGGGGAAAGAGCTAGGCGAGAGCCTTCAAAAAGCTGCGATCCGAGAAGTTTTCGAAGAGTCAGGTATATGCATCTCAAATATTGGTAAGTCAATCTACCAGTATGAATACGCTATTAAACCAGAGTGGCAATCAAAGTACGCAAGAGAGCACAATACTATTCAAGAATTCGTTTTCTCTGCGCCTGTAAGTACCGACCCAATATTATC
>NZ_LWFE01001206.1:0-4000 GCF_001635675.1 Oleiphilus sp. HI0061
AAGTGGGTAGAGTATCGGTAATTTATTTTTACCCTCGTCAGACAAAAATAACCTTGATGCTCTGCCGTCTTCGGCACATCCTTTGCGCTCAATAATGCCGTTCTTTTGCATTCGGCCAACCAAACCGGTGACTGCAGAGTTATTCAAACCCAATGCTTGTGACAGCGTTTTCTGTAAACAGCCTTCATTTTTAGCAATGAACATCAGTGCAGCAGCTTGAGTGACTGGAATCCCCAGGCGTTGCTCGCACTGGGTATCTGCAAACTTAAACATTCGGTGCTGAGCCATGTTGATCAGAAAGAATAACCTTTTATCCACTGTCGATTCCTTGTCTAGTAGTTATATAGTTCATATGTGATGTATATTACTTTGCATATAAACTAAATTTAAATGCAAGCGTTTGTTTGTTTTTTATTTTTTCAACAAATTACTTAAGTGTTCTGAATAGCGCTTGTATCCAGCGGTAAAGCGAGTTGAAATTATCTGTTTCTGCCATGGCTTTAGGGGCAACGAGCCAATATGCATACTGGGTTGTCAACGGCATGGTTGATAAGGGAAGTAGCTTTCCATCTCTGATCCTTTGATTGACCATAGGGAGTAATCCAACGACGACTCCTAAGCCTTCTTCAGCAGACCGAATGGCGGAGAAATAAGAGTCGCAAACAATTTTTTGCTTTGGGTTAAAATCTCCAAATGAGCCGCGCCAATCCCGAAGATCATCATATAGCGATATGACAACCTGATTTTCGATCTCCTCCTTTGACATTAATTGGTCACGGGAAAGACCATGTTGGGTCAGGTAGTCCTCGCTACATAGAAGTTTTACGTCAACACCACTGACAAAGCGTGTTGCTAATTCTGGCCAGTCCCCCTTTCCGAAACGTAATGCCGCGTCTGCAGGTTCATCGTCAAAATTAACGTATTCATTGCCTGTCGTGATGCGTAGCTCTACCTCTGGAGCATAGTCTTTGAAGCGTGCGTAATTTGGAATCAGTAGTTCTTGAGCGATGAAAATGGGTGAGCTGATTTGAAGCGTTGGGTGGCAAAATTTTCGTTCGAATTCTCGATAGGAAGTATTGTGGCGCTTAATAATATCTCTTGTTGTCTGGTAGTAAAACTCTCCGGCTGAGGTGAGTCGTAGTTTGCGAGAGCTTCGGTCAAACAACGTTAAACCAAGATATTCTTCCAATACTTTGATTTGCTGACTGACGGCAGGCGGTGAAACACAGAGTTCCACCGCTGCTTTCTTAAAGTTTAAATTTCTGGCCGCGGCTTCAAATACAGGTAGCCACTGAATTGGGGGAGCTTTTTGTTGCATGGAACACCTTAATAGATAAGCTGAAGTTATCCTAAGTTCAAATATACTGAATTGCCAGTGGTAAAAGGTTAGATTAATTTACTTAGCATATAAACTAATTTGTGCGATTTTTTGGAGGTTTCGGTATGAGTGCATCTAATGTGGCAAAGACACTAGAACAGCAAGAGCATGCATTTGATGGTGCAGTTAACCTGAAAGGGGACCCCAATTGCCTGGTTGGGCAAGTCAGTGCAGACTATCAAAATATGGTAGGCCCTTTCGGTGGTGTGACGGCGGCTACGATCCTTCAAGCAGTGTTAGGTCACCCAGAAAGAGAAGGCATGCCGGTATCGATTACTATTAATTATATGGGGCCGATTGAAGATGATGAGTTGGTGGTCAAACCTGCTCTATTAAGAACTAACCGTTCCAACCAGCATTGGCGTGTAGATTTTTTGCAAGGCGATGTAATGCAGTGTTCTGCTAGTTGTGTTTTTGCTAAGCGAAATGAGACTTGGTCTAATGATGAAGTAAGGATGCCTTATGCACCAGATTTTGAAGAGGTGGATTCACTACCAAAATTTCCGGGCATGCCGAGCTGGGTAGACCAATACGATATGCGCTTTGTTTATGGTGCTCCTTTTCAGCCGCTAGTTAAGGGTAAACAAGCAAACCCCTCCGAGAGCCTCTTGTGGATTTCTGACAAGCCAGCAAGAAAGCTGGACTATGCCTCAGTAACAGCAATCTCTGACTCGTTCTTTCCACGAATTTTTGTTCGAAGACATAAGATCGTCCCAATGGGAACGGTTAGTTTAACGATTAATTTCCATATAACTGAAGATGAATTGTTGGGCTTGGAGGCGACTCATCTGCTTGGTCGCGCTAGCGCTACCAAATTTACTAATGGTTATTTTGAGCAAAGGGCTGAGCTATGGAGCCCTGATGGTACCTTGGTGGCGACAAGTAGCCAGATGGTGTATTACAAAGATTAAGCTAGTCTATATCTCAATAATTACAGCTTTTAAAAAGCAAGAGAGCGATCATGACAAACGTTGATAGTGAGAATACAGAGCTGCATAAAACCGCTTGTATATTATGTTCACGAAACTGTGGCTTGGATGTTACCACCCAGGACGGCAAATTAATTAAGATCAAAGGTGATCCTCAACACCCTATGACTAAGGGCTATATTTGCCAGAAAGCGGCAAGATTAGAGCATTATCAAAATCACGATGATCGTTTGACACATCCTTTAAAAAGGATGCCAGATGGGAGCTTTCAGAAGGTTAGCTGGGATCAGGCCTTAGATGAAATCGCTGAAAAAATGAATGTAACGCGTGATCAGTTTGGCCCCGATTCTTTCGCGATTGTAGGTGGTGGTGGTCAAGGTAATCATCTTGGCGGTGCGTATGCTTCACAACTGCGTTATGCCATGGGTGGGAGTCGCTATACCTATACAGCTTTGGCTCAGGAAAAGACCATGGATTTTTGGGTGAATGGTCGACTGTTTGGTGATCAGCGTGTTCATTGTACTGAGGACGTAGAGCATTCTGACTACGTACTATTTATTGGCTGTAACCCATTTCAGTCACACGGTATACCCAATGCGCGCGATACGCTTAAAGAAATTAAGAAAGACCCGGACCGTACGATGGTGGTTTTTGACCCTAGAAGGTCTGAAACAGCGAAGCAAGCCGATATACATTTTCAGTTAAAGCCAGGTACTGATGCTTATCTGATGTCTGCGATCTTGGCGATTATCGTAAAAGAGGGCCTGCATGATAAAGCCTTCCTCGAGAATCACTGCACTGGCTTTAATAAGCTCGAAGCTGAACTATTAGATATTCCTATTGAAGAGTATGTAGAAAAAGCCGATGTATCCCTTGAGATGACGCAGCAAGTTGCACGAGACTTTGCTAATGCTAAAGCGGGATGCGTAAGAATTGACTTGGGTCTGCAGCAGTCACTGCATTCCACCTTGACGGCATATTTGGAAAAAATGCTGTATATGGTGACCGGCAATTTCGGGAAAACTGGCGGCAATAATCTGCACACTTTATTTGTTCCCTTATTAGGTAATTCGGACGAGCGTCGCCGCGAGTACAAGCTCACGGCTCATCATAAAATGATGCCGATTTCGGGAATGTATCCACCAAACATATTGCCTGATGAAATTGAACATGAGGGCGAAGATCGTTTACGAGCGATTTGGGTGGATAGTAGCAACCCCGCTCGCAGTTACGCTGACTCTAGTGCCTATGAACGCGCTTTTTCTAAGTTAGATTTGTTGGTTGTTGTTGATGTAGCGATGACTGAAACGGCTCGCTTGGCGCACTACGTTCTGCCAGCTGCCTCTCAGTTCGAGAAGTGGGAAGCGACAGGTTTTAACGCGGAGTTTCCTGAGAACTTCTTTCATTTGCGTGCACCGATGTTTGAGCCTTTACCGGGTACCTTACCTGAGCCTGAAATCTATGCGCGCTTGTTAGCGAAAATGGGTAAGATTCCAGAGAATTTCCCTGTATTGGAACGCATCGCTAAATACGAACCTGAGATTAGTGCTCATCAGGGCTTCTTCGCTGCCTTGATGGCGACTTTTAAATTGAACAAGGATTGGGCCCCCTACGCGCCTTCAATTTTGTATCGTACTTTTGGCGCAGCCTTACCGGAGGATGCCGCATCTGCTGCGCTAATTCTTCCTTTAGC
>NZ_LWFE01001207.1:0-2505 GCF_001635675.1 Oleiphilus sp. HI0061
TATTCAACGTTCAGGTAAGAGTTGACACCGGCGCTAACAACTCATCTTTGCACGTCGAAAATATTGAGTATGAAGAGAGGGATAATGAAACTTGGGTCAGTTTTGATTTACCAAAGGATGTCTTTCCTGACCGAAGGGCGAGTAGACGGTCAGCAAAACTCATCGACAAAAGGCTTGTTAAGACCAATAATGAGGCTAAAGAGAAGCGTTGCTTGATTGAAGCGAGTGTCTGCATTGGGAAAAGTCATTGGACGATACCTATCACCTTAACTGACCGCTCTAATATGCGATATCCTATGTTGCTGGGTCGAACCGCAATGGCAGGACGAGCGCTTGTGGACCCCGAGTCGGAGTATATCCAGAGTGAAGATAGAATGAGCGTAAACTATGAATAGCTTATGCTCGTAGACAGACAACAAGTATGAAGTTGAAGCAAAGTATTCTTGAGGTAAAAAATGTTTGATGAGCTTTTGGCCTGGTTTTCAATGTACAAAGTAAATGTGTTGCTAACGTTGGTTATCATCATTATCTACGGCTTTTTTAAATACGTACTACGACCACGAATCATCGCACATGCAGAGCACGGAAATCTAAAAGACAAATCGAAAGAAACCGCGCTCGCTGCAGTAAATGTGTTGCTGTTAATCGGAACAGTGGTAGTCACTCTATTTGTATGGGGTTTTGACTTCAAAGGACTCCTGACATTGTCTGCCAGTATTCTGGCGGTCACTGGTGTGGCGTTATTCGCCGGGTGGTCGGTACTAAGTAACATCACCTCATTTTTTATTCTTTTAGTGCAAAAGTCATTCAGGCGTGGCAACTTCGTCAGAGTGATTGATGGCGATAATTACGTCGAGGGGTATATTTCTGAAATTAACTTATTCAGCACTAAACTAATCAGTGAAGCGCGTGAAGTTATTATATATCCAAACAACTTACTTCTAACCAGACCAATGCTCGTCAATCCTAGAGATCGTTTAAAAGGGATTGGTAAATTGCAGTCTGAAGAGTACAAAGAAGACAAACAGTCTTAATTTAGAATAACCCGAGTTGCCTAGTTATTCAAACAATTACTTAGCGGGATACGAAGCGGGCAATACGACGACCAGTTGATCTATCGAAAGCGCTTAAGAAGAAAACTCAGAGATTACACCTCGAATATACCCCCTCATGCCCAAGCCGCCAAAAAAGCTGACGAGTGGCTAGTCAGCGAAGGCAAGGCGCCACGTTATGAAAATGGCGGCTGGGTCTCTTATTGTTATACCGTGAATGGGCCTGAGCCTATAGAACACCTTGTATCACCACTTGATTATGACCTGTATCTCGCCAGACAAATCGCACCTATTGTCGATGGTGTAGTCAGCTTCTTAGGCACCTCATATAACGAGATTACTAGTGACCAATTGAGCTTGTTGTAGCTGCCCAACCTTTAGGTTGAGCCTTCCACAAGTGCAACCCAGCGTCAATATTTTAAAACCTAGGGTCAAGGGATTAACGCTCCTTATCTGTACAATTCTCCTGCAGAATTTAAAAACCAATAACAATCTAATAGCTACGTTTACAAAGGAATAATAATGAACGATAGAAAGATTCCACTCGCACTTGAACATGTTTATCGCTGGGAAAAGGAAAAGGCCCAGGACATTTACCTCACGCAACCTCTTGGCAATGGACAAGTTAAAACCTATACCTGGCAACAAGCCGTATCTGAAGCCAGAAAGATGGCGAACTATTTGAAGACTCTTAATTTACCAGCCAAGAGCCACATAGCATTACTGTCAAAAAACTGCGCTCAGTGGGTCATGGCGGATTGGGCAATCTGGATGGCAGGACACGTTACCGTTCCGCTCTACCCAACCCTAAACGCCGATACCGTCAGCTATATACTTGAGCATTCCGAAGCACAAGTCCTATTCGCTGGTAAGCTTGATGATTGGGACGATATGAAAGACGGTATTCCAGAAAGCTTACCCTGTATTTCCTTTGACTTAAGCCCGGAAGAAGTGCAGCAAAAGTATACTAGCTGGGATCAGATTGTCGCAAAGAATGAAGCCTTAAGTGAAAATACAGCTCGCGAAGCAGATGAAATCGCCACGATTGTTTATACCTCTGGTAGCACCGGGAACCCCAAAGGCGTGATGCTATCTTTCCATAGCATGGCCTATGCTGCACAAGGCGCGATAGCCTCATTAAAAGTGACTGATCAAGACAGAATGCTTTCTTACCTTCCTTTGGCACACGTGATGGAGCGTTTTGTAGTCGAAATGGCCTCTATATCTGTTGGCTTTCAATTATTTTTCGCCGACAAACTCGATACCTTTGTCGCTGACTTGAACCGAGCAAACCCTACCTTGTTCCTGGCGGTTCCTCGAATTTGGACAATATTCCAGACAGGTGTCTTTGCCAAGATGCCAAAACAAAAGCTCGATCGTTTGATGAAGATTCCTTTACTGTCAGGCTATATGAAAAAACGCGTATTGAAGACGCTTGGTCTGCAGGATGTAC
>NZ_LWFE01001208.1:0-535 GCF_001635675.1 Oleiphilus sp. HI0061
GGCTGAACTAATGGGTAGCCATGCCCAAAGATGCCATTGCACTTGATAGTCTAGGTCGAGTAAATAGCGATATAAGCTATAGCAGATTGCCCTCATTAATCCCATCATTAATCTGCTTGGCCACATAAACAGCTAATTGGTTCCCCAAAGAGTGGCCTGCAAATCTCAGGTTTTTGTTATTGTTAGCCAGTACTGCTGTGATTTGCTCAAAAGCGATTTCACCGACCGACTTGTTCGGTGCCTGTGACGTGCTGTAACTACCGTCATCTAGCCGATAACGCATACCTTTTGGGCCATTAGCACTCCACATTTTGGCTTCTGCATCTTTGACTTCAGCTTCATCGGCAAACTGGTTCCAGTAAAATACGCCAACGTTCCAACCCCTTTGCTTCCAGGATTTATGCGAGAGTGAGTTGCCATTGTTGGCGAAGGTAAAGTCTTCGCGGTCATAGCCATCTTGCGAAGAGCCATTCTGCCAGCCATGGAAATAAATAACCGTTGGCTTCGAGTCGTCATAGTAATTACTAATGGTTTC
>NZ_LWFE01001209.1:0-2997 GCF_001635675.1 Oleiphilus sp. HI0061
TGATTCATTGAATTGTACCTTATGAGTAATTTGAGTGATCGCTCATACTTACATTCTAAATACGCCAAACTCGGTATCTTCTATTGGTGCGTTTAGGCTAGCTGAGATTGCGACGCCAAGAACTTTTCGAGTGTCGCTAGGCTCGATTATGCCGTCATCCCATAAGCGTGCACTGGCATAATAAGGGTGTGCCTGTTTTTCAAACTGTTCGATAATCGGTTGCTTGAGTGCTTGTTCTTCTTCATCAGACCAAATGATGCCACGTTTAGCCAAACTATCTCGTTTAACTTGTGCCAGAACGCCTGCAGCCTGTTCGCCACCCATTACTGAAATACGTGCATTTGGCCACATCCATAGGAATCGTGGATGATAGGCTCTCCCGCACATGCCGTAATTTCCGGCACCAAAACTTCCGCCAATAATGATCGTAAACTTCGGAACTTTAGCGCAAGCGACGGCCATGACCATCTTTGCCCCATGCTTGGCGATACCGCCTTCTTCAAACGATTTGCCAACCATAAAGCCGGTGACATTTTGTAGGAAGATCAAAGGGATCTTACGTTGGCAGCATAGTTCAATAAAGTGCGCGCCTTTTTGAGCTGACTCAGAGAACAAAATACCGTTGTTAGCAATAATACCTACCGGGTTTCCATATATATGTGCAAAGCCGCAAACGAGTGTTTCACCAAAGTATTGCTTGAACTCTGAAAAGTCAGAATTATCAACGATTCGAGCAATGACCTCTCGCACGTCGTAAGGGGTTTTTAGGTCAGATGGAACCACTCCGTTAATTTCATTTTCCGGGTACTTAGGTGGTTTTGCTGGGCGAGTAGCCATTTGTTTTGGCTTCTGCCAATTAAGATTTGATACACATTCTCGAGCGATCTGGATAGCATGCTCTTCACTGTCGGCATAATGATCAGCAACACCAGAGGTTTTGCAATGCACATCAGCGCCGCCCAGGTCTTCTGCGCTAACTTCTTCACCGGTTGCAGCTTTAACTAGCGGTGGGCCTGCTAGAAAGATTGTACTGTGGTTGCGAACCATTATGCTTTCATCGGCCATTGCAGGGACGTAAGCGCCACCTGCGGTACACAATCCAAGTACAACGGCGATTTGTGGAATCCCTTTGGCAGACATGTTGGCCTGTCGATAGAAAATGTTGCCAAAGTCATCCTCGTCCGGAAAGACTTCATCCTGATTAGGGAGGTTTGCGCCACCTGAATCTACAAGGTAGACGCAGGGTAGGCGATTCTCTTCAGCGATGGTTAAGGCGCGGAGATGTTTTTTAACCGAAAGAGGGTAGTAAGTGCCTCCTTTAACCGTCGAATCGTTGGCAACAATCATGCACTCAGTGCCATTGATTCGGCCTATGCCAGTAATTGCACCGGCAGAGGGAACCTTTTCATCGTATACCTCATGGGCAGCAAGTTGAGATAACTCAAGAAATGGTGAGCCGGGATCAATTAATCTCGTGACTCGGTCTCTGGGTAAAAGCTTTCCTTTAGCTAGGTGGCGCTTTACCGCTTCAGGCCCGGCGCTATTTGCGGTGGCCTGAATGGTTTCACGCAGCCCAGTCACCAGCTCGTCCATCGCAAGCTTTCTTTCTTTAAACTGTGCGCTTAAAGCGTCTGTGTTGGATTGTATAACGGTCATAAATGATTCTATCCATCGATAGCCTTAGCAATATTTGCTAAGGCTTGGCTTTAATTAACGAGGCAGGGTGTTAACGCGTTTCCATAAATAATTCGCGGCCGATTAGCATACGACGAATCTCGGAAGTTCCGGCACCAATTTCATAGAGCTTCGCATCTCGTAATAGGCGCCCAGCAGGGAACTCGTTAATGTAGCCATTGCCGCCAAGTATTTGGATTGCCTCCAAGGCCATTTTAGTTGCTGCTTCAGCGCTGTATAGAATGATACCGGCCGCATCTTTACGGGTGGTCTCACCTCGGTCACAGGCTTTAGCAACGGCGTATAAGTAGGCGCGGCTGGCATTGAGTGCTGTGTACATATCAGCCATCTTCCCCTGGATTAACTGGAACTCGCCGATCGACTGATTAAACTGTTTGCGTTCGTGGATATAAGGTATAACCAGGTCGAGGCAAGATTGCATAATGCCCGTTGGCCCACCTGATAGCACGACACGTTCATAATCGAGGCCGCTCATTAGTACTTTAACGCCCGCATTTTCAAGACCAAGAACATTTTCAACAGGGACTTCGACATCTTGAAATACCAGTTCGCAGGTGTTTGAACCGCGCATACCCAGCTTGTCTAGCTTAGGAGACCGACTAAAGCCCTTCCAGTCACGCTCGACGACAAAGGCAGTTATACCGTGCGGGCCTTTCTCTGGCGCCGTTTTAGCGTAAATGACATAGGTGTTAGCGTCGGGCCCGTTGGTAATCCACATCTTGCTACCGTTGAGAACATAATGGTCACCGCGTTTTTCGGCTTTAAGTTTCATGCTCACAACGTCACTACCAGCGTTCGGCTCACTCATTGCGAGTGCACCAATGTGCTCACCCGAAATAAGCTTCGGTAAATACTTTTCTTTTTGTTCTTGGCTACCGTTACGGTTGATTTGGTTAACACATAAATTTGAATGAGCGCCATAACTAAGGCCAATCGATGCGCTGCCGCGGCTGATCTCTTCCATTGCCAGTACATGAGCAAGGTAGCCCATGTTTGTGCCGCCAAACTCTTCCGGTACGGTCATGCCCAATAGACCCATTTCACCAAGTTTAGGCCAAAGCTCGTTAGGGAACTCGTTATCACTATCGGTCTTTGCAGCGATGGGCGTAATCTCACTTGCGACGAAGTTAGAGACCTGGTCTCTGAGCATGTCATTGGTTTCACACAAATCAAAATTTAGTAATTGCATGGTTGGCCTCACATTTCTATTTATTCGGTAAGAGATTGTTTATGTCTTTTGTTTATTTATCGCGTCTATGCACCGAGACTCGGCTTCATCAAGTTCGAGCTGCATAACACGAA
>NZ_LWFE01001210.1:0-1887 GCF_001635675.1 Oleiphilus sp. HI0061
TAGCGTTTACGCATAATTTTCGCTGGGTCTGGTGATCACGAGTTGTCAGGTCCTCAGTGTGTAAAATTAGTTCCATTGGTTATCCTACCGGTACAGTTTGGGGAAAAAATGACAACAGAAATATCCAAGATTATCTACACAAAAACAGATGAAGCGCCAGCACTGGCAACCTATTCCTTACTTCCTATACTCAACGCTTTCACTTCCGCCGCTGGCGTGTCCGTTGATGAGAGCGACATTTCTTTAGCTGCACGTATCTTGGCAGCCTTCCCCGAGAAACTGACTGAAGAGCAACGCGTACCAGACGCGTTAGCTGAGTTGGGCGAATTAACGCTACATCCGGAAGCCAATATTATTAAATTGCCGAATATCAGTGCATCAATTCCTCAGTTGAAAGAAGCAATTAAAGAGCTACAGGATCAGGGTTATGATATTCCTGAGTACCCCGACGAAGCTGGCAGCGAGCAAGAAACAGAGATTAAAGCAAAGTATGCCAAAGTGTTGGGTAGTGCGGTAAACCCTGTTCTGCGTGAAGGTAATTCAGATCGTCGCGCGCCACCTTCCGTTAAAGCCTATGCGCGTAAATATCCACACTCCATGGGTAAGTGGAGTCAGGCGTCACGTACACATGTTGCCCATATGCGTAGCGGCGACTTTTACGACCAAGAGCAGTCTACGGTAATTGAAAAAGCTGGCAATGTTCGTATTGAACTTGTTGAAGCAGATGGAAAAGTGACCGTACTTAAAGAAAAGACAGCTGTCATTGAGAAAGAAGTGATCGATGGCATGTTTATGAGTGTTAAAGCTTTGCGTCAGTTCTTTGAAGAAGAGATGGAAGGTGCAAGAAGAGCTGACTTGTTGTTCTCTCTACATGTTAAAGCCACCATGATGAAGGTCTCGCATCCGATCGTATTTGGGCATGCGGTTACTGTTTACTTCAAAGAACTTTTTGAAAAGCATCAGGCGAAGTTTGAAGAGTTGGGTGTGAACCCTAACAATGGTTTGAGTAATGTTCACCAGAAAATATCTGATCTTCCTTACTCTCAGCGTTCTATAATTGAAGAAGATATTCGTGCCTGTTACGAAGAACGCCCTGAAATGGCGATGGTAGATTCTGACAAAGGTATTTCAAACCTCCATGTACCAAGTGATGTCATCGTTGATGCGTCAATGCCTGCGATGATTCGTGTTGGTGGTAAAATGTGGGGTACTGACGGTAAACTGAAAGACACTAAAGCGGTTATTCCAGAGCGCACATATGCGACCATCTATCAGGAAGTTATTAACTTCTGTAAGCATCATGATGCCTTTGACCCAACGACAATGGGTACCGTTCCAAATGTTGGCTTGATGGCTCAAAAAGCTGAAGAATATGGTTCTCACGACAAGACTTTCGAGTTAGAGGCTGACGGTACTGTTCGTGTAGTTGATGAAGATGGTAAGGTCTTGCTTTCGCATGATGTCGAGAAGGGTGACATCTGGCGTATGTGTCAGACTAAAGATGCGCCAATTCAGGACTGGGTGAAACTCGCCGTTTCTCGTGCTCGAGCAACGGGTATGCCGACTATATTCTGGTTAGATCCTGAGCGTGCCCATGATGCGCAAATGATTAAGAAGGTGAACACCTACTTACAGGATCATGACACGGATGGTTTGGACATTCGTATCATGTCGCCGGATCAGGCAATTCGCTTCACAATGGAGCGCTTGATTCGTGGCCGTGACACGATCTCTGTTACCGGTAATGTACTACGAGATTATCTAACGGATTTGTTCCCGATTCTTGAGTTGGGTACCAGTGCTAAGATGCTATCTATTGTTCCGTTAATGGCTGGTGGTGGTCTGTTTGAAACAGGTGCTGGTGGTTCTGCTCCGAAGCATGTTCAG
>NZ_LWFE01001211.1:0-10900 GCF_001635675.1 Oleiphilus sp. HI0061
AAGTTTTCCAATACAAAGTTGTGGTATTCCATAATTTCTTTAAGCTTTTTAGCAAAGTTTTCTGCATCAACCAAGTCACCTAACCTTAGACCTCGACGAGAAACTTTATCTTCATACGCTGGGCCGATTCCGCGACCAGTCGTACCGATCTTATCAGCACCTTTCGCTATCTCTCGCGCTTGATCAAGCGCAACGTGATAAGGCAAAATTAATGGGCAAGCCAAACTCAGCTTTAAGCGCTCCTTAACCGGCACACCTTTTTCTTCAAGTTCAGTCATTTCCTTGATAAGAGCATCAGGAGCAAGCACGACGCCATTACCAATCAGACAAGTAACGTTATCACGTAGAATTCCGGAAGGAATCAAATGTAATACTGTCTTTTCCCCGTCAATTACCAGTGTATGACCGGCATTATGGCCACCCTGGAATCGCGCTACCGTCGCAACCTGATCTGTTAATAAGTCAACGATTTTACCTTTGCCTTCGTCACCCCATTGGGTGCCCAAAATGACAACATTCTTACCCATAACTTCTCTTCTCATAGAAAAAGCACAATGCTTTTATTGCTAATTGCCAGCTAAACAAGATACTGACAAGCCTTTAAACTGAATGGACCGCTATCTTAGCCGCCCGAAATAACACTAGCCAACAGGCTCAAGAGCCCATTGTTGATCTTTTAATACCAGCTGTTTGCTACAAGAATACCCTTTCGCAGTATCTGCAGCATTTAACGCTTGAACTACCTGATAGGACTTACGTAGCGCTGCTACCTCACTATGCAATTTTTTATCATCAGACAGAGGTGCAAAGACTCTTTCCTTTTCAGGCGTTTCTGCAGCCAAGCTAGAGACTTTCAAAATAGCTTTTAGATCTGCGCTAAAGCCGGTAGCAGGACGCGAACGTTCGTCCCGACCATGATCAAAACCTTTACCGATATCATCGTAGCGGCCACCTTTCGCTAAGGCATATCCATAACCCAAGCTGAACGCTGAAAACAAAATACCAGTATGATAGCTGTATCCACGTAACTCACAAAAATCGATCCCGATTTCAACACCATCAAAACGAAGCTGAATTTGATCAATAATTCTCTGCAGCTCAGCAATAGCGGAAACAATACCTTCGTTAGCGCTTAGCTTTAAACGCTCAACACTTTGACGAATTTTTTCTAGAGACTCAACACCACCACTTAGGTTGGCAATATCTCTAATAAGTAAAATTATCTCTTTATTTGCATCATCTGCTTGAGCTAAAGCGTCCAATTCAGGTATAGATTTTCGACTAAGTGCATCAAACACTTTAATTTCAGTACTTTCATCAAAGCTTGCAGATTCTAACAGCCCTCGGTAAATTCCGACATGCGCCAGATCAATATGTATACGACCTACCTGAGCGGCATTTAGCGTATCTAGCATCAAAGAAATTACTTCAAGGTCTGCCGCCTGGCTTTTCTCACCGAATAATTCACAGCCAATTTGCATCGGACAGCGGTTAGTAAGCATGTGTGCAGGTCTAGTATGTAGCACGGTGTCTGCATAGCATAGTCGGCTAATACCGTTAGTTTTAAGCATATGCGAGTCAATTCTTGCTACCTGAGGCGTTATATCAGAGCGTACCCCCATCAAACGGCCTGTGAGCTGATCGGTCACCTTAAACGTCTGTAAATCTAACTCGTTTCCAGTCCCCGTCAGCAATGACTCTAAATACTCTATAAGCGGCGGTGATACCAGCTCGTAACCATAGGAAGCATAAATATCGAGCATCGAGCGGCGCATCTGCTCTACTTTCCACGCTTCTGGTGGCAGCAGTTCATCAACCCCATCTGGCAGTAACCAGCGTTCAGACACACTCATACAAATTCTCTCTTATGGACAGTCTTATCAAACAACATTATTTCAGCAAAATAAGGGCTGAAATTGGCCTTCAAATTCTAGAAGACCCAAAAGCACGCAATTTTACAGTTTTATTGCGCACAAAAAAACCAATGTTTGCAAAAAGCATAAAAAAACGCGAATAGAACTTATCTATTCGCGTTTTGATAGAGCGAAATTAACTTAGATTACTTCGCGTCAGGCTTCTTCATATACTTAAAGAAGTCGCTATCTGGCTTAAGCAGCAAGACATCATCTTTACCAGAGAATGTATCTGTATAAGCTTTCAAACTACGCGTAAAAGAATAGAACTCTGGGTCCTTATTGAAGGCTTCAGCATAGGTGTTTGCAGCAATCGCATCACCTTCACCACGTATTTCTTCCGACTTACGATAAGCATCAGCTTCCAGTACAATCTTTTGACGATCGGCGTTTGCCTTAATACCTTCTGCTAGCTCCTTACCCTGCGAACGAGTTTCTCTTGCTTCCCGCTCACGCTCAGTCGCCATACGACGGTATACGTTTTTACTCAAATCTTCAGGCAGGTCAATTCCTTTCACACGCACGTCGACCACTTGAATACCAAACTCACTAACCGTTTGCTCATTTAGCTTCTTGGTAATGATACTCATCAACTGATCACGCTCACCCGATACCACCTCAGTTAAGCTGCGAGATGCAAATTCGTCTCGTAAGCCTTTGTTGGTTGAGTTCGCCAACAAGGTCGTGGCTTGCCAACGATTACCCGCTGTTGCCTTGTAATAAGCTTTAACATCGACAATCTTCCACTTAATGAAAGAGTCAACGATTACAAATTTCTTACCCACGGTAAGAAAACGTGCTGGCTGTGCATCTAAGGTTAGAAGACGCGCATCAAACAAACGAACATTCTGAAAGAAAGGCATCTTGAAGTGCACACCTGGCTGAATGTTTGTTTCAACGATTTCACCAAACTGAAGCTTGATACCCACTTCTCGCTCATCTACTACATAAATCGATGCAGATAGAACAACGACAACAACCAGTAATGAAATCAAAGATAATAATGAAGACTTAGACATTTATCTGCTCTCCCTGGATGTACGGTTGTTTCTTGAACGAAGCTCCTCAATAACTTGGTCTGCAATATCTGACACAGACTGATCTACGCTATCATCATTTGATAGACTAACAGAGCGGTTAGACATTAGCTTATCCAAAGGCAAATACATCATATTGTTGCCGCCTTCTACATCCACCAAGACTTTACTGCTATTGCTGTATACCGATGAGATTGCGTCAAGATATAAACGGTCTCTGGTAACTTCTGGCGCTTTTTTATATTCAACAAGTAACTTCTTAAAACGATCAGCCTCACCTTGTGCCTGAGAGATAACCTGCTCTTTATATGCGTTCGCTTCTTCTAACATTCGCTGAGACTTACCACGCGCTTCGGGAACAACGGTATTGGCATAAGCCTCTGCTTCGTTTACATAACGCTCTTTATCCAGATTAGCCTTTTGAACATCATCAAAAGCTGACTGAACAGCAGCAGGTGCACGCGCTTCTTTAACGTTAACAATACTAACGTTAACACCCGTGTCGTAGGAATCCATAAAGCTTTGCAGACGCGTTCGCGCATTTTCTGCAAGCACAGCACGACCAGCCGTTAGAATTGGGTTCAAATCTGTACTACCCACTTCATGCCGTAACGCTGATTCAGCAGCATGTTGTAAACTACGCTCTGGATCTTCAACACGTAAAGCAAATGCTACTGGGTCCGATACCGTATACTGAACGTTAAGCTCAACCTGAACCACATTCTCATCCTGAGTCAGCATTTCTTGCTTCAACTCGGCATTTCGAACATTAGTTACGTTTACAGGAATGACCTTCTCGACAACAGGAATCACAAAGCGTAAGCCTGGGTCCAAGGTTCGGTTGTACTTACCTAATTGAAGGACAACGCCTCTTTCCTGCTCATCAATGGTATAAAATGACTTGAAGCCTAAAAAGATAACCAGCGCAATCAATGCCAAAATAAATACACCACCAGCACCCTGGCTTGAACCGCCAGAAGAGCCACCAGTTTTTTTCGGGCCTGAACCAAATAAGCCATTAAGCTTATCCATCAGTTGTTTTAAAGCTTCGTCGAGATCTGGTGGCCCTTGATTATTGCCGCCTTTATTCCCTCGATTATTAGAACCCCAAGGGTCGTTATCATTACGATTACCACCCGGCTCATTCCAGGCCATAGAAGACTCCGTTACATTTTTTAGATTAGTTTCATGAAAGATTCTAACGAATCAAAGTATTGTGACTTAATTGCCCACAAGTGTGGTTAATGAGGGCAAAGTCTTAGTTTACAAGAGGCACATAGTATTGTGCTTGGAGACGGACAGCAAGCGGTTTTTATGGTGGGCGTTTATCAGACATAAAAATGGGGAAGCTTATGCTTCCCCATTAAGGATTTAGATCTAACTATTAAATAAGAAACCTAGTGAAGGAAAGAGATAAAACGTTCTTCAATCACCCCATCTGCGCGTGTTACAGCGACTTTTAATGTACCGAAGCTAGTAGCAGGGTCATCATCTGCCTCTACTATAATCATGTTAGTAAACGGAATCGGATTACCGTCAGAATCTACTGGACACTGATTAGGAATTACAATATTTTGGCCCGTTACAATCTCACCATCCTCAACACTTACTGCTACAGTAGTGCCATTTGCAGGCATTAGCCCTTTACCATCAGTAATTGTAACTAGAACTCCTGCGGCGCCCGCTGAAGCATCCAGAACCCCACCACCTAAGTTATCAGAAATTACGACATCATCTTCAGACATACAGATCGTAGCTACACGTCTTACATCGACTAGCGACTCACAATGATACGGAGAATTAGGGTCATCAGGATCCGAAGGTTCTTCAGCTGCCTCAGTACAACTTGCCCCCTGATAAAATCCCGGATTAGTCTTAGTGTCGTATACCTGATTATTGTTAAAATCTGAGTAGAACTCATTATCATCACGCACACCATTATAGTTAACATCGATATAAGCTTCGTCCAGTTCGACATCTATGACTTCACCTAAATCATATTGACCATTCAAGTTCGCATCAATAAATGACTCCTCTCCAGTCGTACGTGCCATAATATGCACTAAACCGTTATCGGGACGCGGATTCGAACTTGTCCAATCAACTGAACAAAAGCCACTATCTAATTCACAGGAACCCACTATCTGACCACCGGTTGTCACAAAAGAAACCTGAGTACCATCTCTAGCCTCATTATTAAAGCGGTCACCTGCGCGCACAGTCATTCGAGAAGTTGTTCCAGAAATATCCCAACCACGAGGGTTAAAGGTCTCTACAGATAAAGTAAAGCTGTCTTGGTCAGGAAGTCCACCCAGAACGGCAATTGAATCAGATGTCGTAGTTGTCGTTGCAGTTGAACCATCCTCATACTCAACAGTTACCGTTGCAATGATTGCCACACTAATGTTAACGCCACCAGCAGTAAGCTGTACTGAAGTATTACCCTCTTCATCCGTTACCGAAGAATAAGTCGATAAGCCATTAGGGAAAGTAATCCCCCCCACATTCGTTGACAGAGAATATTCAATTGTTTCACCTGCCATCGGCTCGCCCGTCGCATCGTTCAAACTGAAGGTAACGGTTGTAACCTCTGGGTGAGCACTTGAGCCACTGCCTTTCAACGCGATGGTTGAAGGATCAGCCGATACAAAAGCTAATTCACCTAGTATTTGCTCTGCTACGTTAATATTTGCTGTAGCTGAGGTCCCATCACTTAGTGTAGCGGTAATGACATCAGGCCCTTCACAGGTATTCGCAGTATACGTTGCAACCGCGGTACCTGTCGTTGTATTAACCGAAGATGAAATATCCGACTTGCCTTGCTGCACACAATTTGAAGTAAAGCTAACCGACACGGAACTAGAGGTAAATAGAGTATTACCGTTGGTATCAACAATATTGACCGACACAACCGTGTCGCCACCATAGGTTAGATCAACACCGTCAGTTAGCGTTGTCATTTCACCCGATACAAAAGAATCGCCAGAACTTCTACCCAAACCTAAACTAGAGATATCAATTGTTACGGATGCAGTTGAGGTATTACCTTCATCATCAGTTGTCGTTGCTGTTATCGTATCCGAACCAGTACAAGATGTGGCAGTATAATTTACGGTCGCCACACCTGCAGAACTTAACGCTGATTCACCAATTGTCGCCAATCCTTGTGTCGCACAAGCTGAACTAAAGCTCACTGAGGTTGGCGTTGCTAATAATTCATTATCCCTACCTGCATTAACTACATTGACAGATATCGTCGTACTAGCACCGTAAGAAAGCACCTCACCGTCAGCCAAACCGGTTACCATTGCACCAGCATCAAAACTATTACCTGAACCAGAACCTAACCTCTCGTCCACGTCAGCAGTCGGTGATGTATCCGTCCCGGAATCGGTTTCAGTAGTTTCAGTACCACTTGAATCATCTGGGTTACCATTACCCACACCAAAACCGTCACTTCCGCTACATGCACTTAGCAAAAGCGCCATGCTCAGCGATGAAACCACTGATTTATTAAGAAACATATCTTATCCTCAATTTGGCAATGCCTAAAATATCAATATCTTACGATGAATTCCTAGAAAAGAAGTTCGCTATCTATAAAACATAGCACAGCTTTTTATTTTTAACAGAAGTACTTACATAACTTAGTGTAAGTTTTTTTGAGAAATGTAATTTTCTGACTTGATGCACATTTGGTTGTACGCTTTCAGTCAAATGCGTGACATTTTAGTGCCTTTTATCGGGCTGGATAGCTTGTGATTACAAGTTAGTGATATCTAAATCAGATTCATTAACTTCAGCTTGGCGAAGCAGTCTTTCGTAATCGAGGCGCTGTAAGCGAATTTCTAGAACTAGCCCGCCTTCTTCATCATAGCTTTCATCCTGCACGACCGATGCAGCATAAAACAAGGCTCTTAGTTTTCCGCCTTTAGAAGGGTCAAGCTTAATTTTCTGATGAACTATTTCATCACCAAGAATTTCAATAATCGCTTGATTAAGCAGATCTACACCAGCGCCCGTATAAGCAGACACCCATACTCGCTGCGGCACACCGTCTTCATCTCTATCTATTCTCGGCTCACGACCGTCTAATAGATCTAGCTTATTATAAACCTTTAAAGTCGGAACCTTATCCGCACCAATCTCCTTAAGAACATGCTCCACCTGCTCAATATTATCCATGCGACCTTCATCATGACAATCAATGACATGCAAAAGAAGCGTAGCGTTGCAGGTTTCTTCAAGCGTTGCCCGGAAGGCATCTACCAATTTATGCGGGAGATGTCTAATAAAACCAACGGTATCAACCAAAATAGCGTTGCCGATATCCGGCAGGTTCAACTTTCTTAAAGTCGGGTCCAAGGTTGCAAACAGCTGGTCGGCAGCATAAACATCCGCTTCAGTGACTCGATTGAATAAAGTAGATTTACCAGCATTGGTATAACCAACCAAGGATACTGTTGGTATTTCTGCACGGGTGCGTGCTCTACGACCTTGGTCACGCTGTTTACGAACTTTCTCCAGACGTGAGGTAATAGTCTTGATACGACCGCGAAGTAAACGTCTATCACTTTCTAACTGAGTCTCACCCGGCCCTCGTAAACCGATACCACCCTTTTGACGCTCCAAGTGGGTCCAGCCGCGAATCAATCTCGTCGACATATATTCTAACTGAGCAAGTTCGACCTGCAGCTTACCTTCGTGAGTTCTCGCCCGCTGAGCAAAGATATCCAAAATGATACCTGTACGGTCGATAATTCTACACTCCAGGGCCGCTTCAAGATTTCGCTGCTGACTTGGTGACAAAGCATGATTAAACAGCACAACATCTGCCTCACCATGCTCTAACTCGAACTGTATTTCTTCCAGCTTACCCTTACCAACAAAGTGCCGGGCATCCGGCTTATCTCTAGAGCCAGTAATGACTGCTAGCGTTTCAACCCCAGCAGAAGACACTAACTCCTTGAATTCATCAGGGTCTTCACGTTCTTTTTCAGAGTTAAAATCAATATGAACCAGTATAGCCAGCTCACCGGAGTCGGGACGGTCAAACACGTTTAATTACTACTCCGGCGGGCAAAAAAGCTAAGCGACGATAAAAGTCTGATAGTGGGGATAGAGTCAAGATAGACTATGACTCTTGTTCTTCAGGTGTTGCAACGCGAACATTACGTGCAGGTACAACCGTTGAAATAGCGTGCTTATACACCATTTGGCTAACAGTGTTTTTAAGTAAAATGACAAACTGGTCAAATGACTCAATCTGGCCTTGTAGCTTAATGCCGTTAACAAGAAATATTGAAACAGGAATTCGCTCTTTACGAAGTGCATTCAAATATGGATCTTGAAGAGAGTGACCCTTAGACATTTTATTATCTCCTAGTATTTTTTTAATAAATCTATTTTATTCCATTTAACGTATTTTTTTCATTTTTTATGTGAGATGCGTCTTAATATTTAGCATTTTCAATTATTTCTCGCGCTTTAGCCAGCACTTTTACATCATTCGTCTCTAATTGGTGCAAATTTGGCCAAGACCTCAACCAAGTTAGCTGCCTTTTAGCGAGTTGTCGAGTTGCAATAACCCCCCTTTCTCGCATTTCATCTTTCGTTAACTTGCCATCTAGGTAATCCCAAACCTGCCTATAGCCAACACAACGCATTGAAGGCATATCTGCTGTCACCTCTCCAGAGTGGTAAAACCCTTCAACCTCTTCGATAAAACCACTCTTCAACATAATATCAAAGCGTAGAGCAATACGTTGATGCAGCTCGGAACGATCACTCGGTGCAATTGAGAGGTTAATGAATTCATAGGGGGCTGGCGGAATTGCGCCACTCTCTGATTGACTTTGCTGATCCTGCCAAAACTGAGTCAGCGTCTTTCCTGTTACCCGAAAAACCTCCAAAGCTCTTTGAAGACGCTGGGAATCAGTTGGTTTTAGGCGCGCGGCAGATTCGGGATCGACTAGCGCCAGCTGCTCATGAACATAAGGCCAGCCATGCTTTTCAGCATCAAGAGATATCGCTGCGCGAACCTTGTCATCAGCACAAGGCAAGGATGCGATACCATTCTGCAAAACTTTGTAGTACATCATCGTACCGCCCACCAATAAAGGTGTGCGTCCACGACTTGTTATTTCCTGCATCTCTCTTAGCGCATCATCATAAAACCGAGCTACCGAATAACTGTCTTTAGCAGCAATAATATCAATCAGTCGGTGTGGAGCGCGCGCCAACAATTCTTTTTCGGGTTTTGCCGTACCGATATCCATGCCTCGATATATCAAGGCAGAGTCCACACTGATAATGTCGCAAGCTAAGGTTTCATGAAGAGAGACTGCCAGGTCTGTCTTACCCGCCGCTGTCGGCCCCATTAGACAAATTGCACTAGGCAAGCTCATTGATAAAGCCTTAAAGAAGGTATTCGCAACATCTTAACGCCCCCGCAGAAATAACTTATCCAGCTCACCCATAGACAGTGCGGTCCAGGTTGGGCGGCCATGGTTACACTGACCACTGCGCTCAGTTTCTTCCATATCTCTCAGCAAAGCGTTCATCTCCGGTATCGTCAACGATCGATTGGCCCTTACCGAACCATGACAAGCCATAGTCGACATCAACTCATTCGCTTTTGCCTCTAGCTGGTCGGAGTATCCGTGCGTAATCATATCACTCAACAAGTCTCTTACTAGCTGATCAACATTCACCTGCTGAAGTATCACTGGCACCTGACGAATAACGATACTTTCCGGACCAGACCGTTCTAGGCCCAAACCAAATTTCTGTAAGTCCCCGGCACATTCTTCAGCAACAGAAGCCTCTCGTTGACTTAGAGAGATATTCATCGGCACAAGCAGGGGCTGAGCCTTGATTCCATCACTATAAAAATCATTTTTCATTCGCTCATAAGTAATCCGCTCATGAGCTGCGTGCATATCTACAACAATCAAACCACTACTATTCTGAGCGAGAATATAAATCCCATGAAGCTGAGCAATAGCAAAACCTAATGGGTGTTCACGCCCATCAACAGCTTCTTGCTGCTGACCAAGGTTCTGATCAGGGTGAAGGGCTTTATATTGAGATAGAACCTCCGAAACACCCTGGCCAGATGTTTGCAACATTGATGGCGAAGCACTTCCCACACCTTGGCCAGCGCCAGTCACCGCACTACTAACTCCCTGGACTCCCAAAGACATTGCTGACTGAGAACCATAACTCGGCGTAAAAGCACTAGCCTGAGCTTGAAGCGAAGTACTTGCCTGAATATTTGACAAGTCGCGATTCGGTGCCGAACCATCTTCAGGAGCGGCCAATTCTTCTGGTCGAATATCCGCAAGCGCCTTATGAAGACTTCTGAATATAAAATCGTGAACTAAGCGCCCATCCCTAAAACGAACCTCATGCTTGGTCGGATGAACATTGACATCAACCAGCGCAGGATCAAGCTCTAGATACAAAACAAAGGCAGGGTGACGCCCATGATATAAGACATCACGATAAGCCTGCTTTACAGCATGACTCACCAAACGATCCCTGATAACACGACCATTAACGTAAAAGTACTGCAAGTCAGCCTGACTTCTTGAGAAGGTTGGTTTAGCTACCCAGCCCCATAACTTAAGCCCCGTTGCCTCTACATCAATATCAACGGCATTTTCCATAAAGGGCTTGCCACATAAGGCAGCGATACGCAGCTGTTTTTCCTTGATCGTCGGCGCTGGGCGTAAACTATGCACAACCTTCTGATTGTGAACCAACTCAAAACTAACTTCAAAGCGGCTCAGCGCTTGGCGTTTTAGGACTTCTTCTAAATGATTAAATTCAGTCTTTTCTGTTCTCAAAAATTTTCTTCGAGCAGGTGTATTGAAAAACAAGTCCCTAACATCAACACTTGTCCCTCGATTATGAGCAACAGGACTTAAGCGGGCCTCCATGTCTCGC
>NZ_LWFE01001212.1:0-2735 GCF_001635675.1 Oleiphilus sp. HI0061
GATTTCACCTGTGCGAAGAAAGTGTTTAGGCGAGCAGGAAAGGCTAAAGGTACGTGTTAGCATTGCGCCATCTTTTTCAACGCTTAGCTGTACATATTGTCCGGCATTAAAACCAGTCCATTTTTTTTCTGGCCTTAAAGTCAGCGTGTAGATGTCATCTGTTTCATTTCTTATGAAGAGTACTTGAGCACTAGTTCTTCCGTGACGCCAATTTGGGCGAAAAACCTGAATAATGGGCTCTAAAAAGACACCAAAGCTACCGGTATTGGTAAGTTGGCGGCTTAAGAAGCCAATAGCTTTCTGAGCGATTGTTTGCGATTCTGCTATAGGGCTTTCGCTGTTCATCCCTTTAGACATAGTGACCTCCTACTAAGTTCGAGGTACAGTTGTACGCTTTTTGTTCTATTATGTCTAGAATTGTCAGTCGCATAAGTATGATCATCTAATTTAGGTGGCCGAATTTTTTGGTAGTGGAGATTGTAGCAATTTAATTTGTGCGGAATATTTCATATCTGTGTAGTATGCCCATTTATTTATTAACGAATCTTGGGGATACCATGGCGCTGAAGTCCACGATCTATAAAGTTACTTTGCAACTAAGTGACTTTGATCGAGATCATTACCAAAGCTACTCGCTTAATGTTGCACTTCACCCATCTGAAACCATTGAACGTATGTTGCTTCGTTTGCTTGCTTTTTCATTGTATGCAGATGAAGCGCTAAGTTTTACCAAGGGTTTATCGACTGATGATGAGCCGGATATCTGGCTCAAGTCTTTATCCGACGAAATAGAGTTGTGGATCGACTTGGGCTTACCTGATTTAAAACGTATCCGTAAAGCTTCAGGTCGCTCAGATAAAGTTGTTGTATTGGCTTATGGCGGACAAAAGGTTGCCCCCTGGTTCGACGGGTTAGCAAAGGATTTGAAGCGTATAGCTAATTTGTCTGTCTTGCGTGCAGAGATGGCTGATATCGAGCCACTGCTTGCGCATGTCGAAAGAACGATGGAGCTCGTTGTGATGATTCAGGATGGAAGTTTGAATGTAAGCTTGGGGGAGAGTGTTGTTGACTTGAATATCGAGCGGCTGCTTGGCGAGGAATAATTGTCTTTTGCGATGGACGAATATAGCTGCAATCGGTTAATCTCCGTGTATCTAATGTATTGAAACGAGGAGAAAAACATTGAGCAATACAAAAATCATTACGCCAGACTTGTGCGACGAGTACCCGGATTTAGTTCAGGTCTTGGAACCGATGATGAACAATTACGGTGCAATCGATGCCTTTGGTGGCGAAATTGTTACGGTAAAGTGTTTTGAAGATAACTCTATCGTCAAAGAACAGGTGGGTTTACCTGGCGAAGGGCGAGTGATGGTTGTTGATGGCGGTGGTTCAATGCGTAATGCCTTGTTAGGTGATATGTTGGCTGAGAAAGCAGCTGCGAACGGCTGGTCTGGTTTGGTTATTTACGGCTGCATTCGTGATGTTGATGTGATCGGGCAGACGCAGCTAGGTGTTCAGGCAATGAACACTAATCCGCGTAAAACTGAAAAGCGTGGTATTGGTGATCTGAATGTTCCGGTCACCTTTGGTGGCGTAACCTTTACACCAGGTCACTACGTTTATGCCGATAATAATGGTGTTATTGTTTCGCCTGAAAAGTTGGAAATGCCAGCCTAGTAGAGACTTTAGCGAACACATAAAAAAGCCCGTGAGAAAAACGCTCACGGGCTTTTTTATGTGCTTATGAAATTGCTTCGCCTAACTCGCGATTTCTACAATTTCTGCGCCTACTTGAAAAGTATTTTCGTCGACCTGTGTGCAGCGTAGTACTTTTACGGTTGCATCCAGAGCGGGAAACGCATCGTTGCTTGAAGGAAGCGATGTCCGGCAAGTTGCTCCTGCTGTTAGTTCTTCTTCTACTTCTATTAACATGCCTGCGCCACTAAGGTCACGGCAATAACCATTTACTTTGATGTCCGAGTTATCAACGGCTAGAGTGATTTCAGTATCGACTCTCATTCTGATGAAATCGCGTTTTTCATCCCAGGTACGGCTATACAGGTTATTCATCTATTCAACACCTCTTATGGATAAATGTCTCACCTTCATTTATATGTCTAAATATGGTTGCTGTCAAAGAGCAAAACCACAAGATATTCGACTATTAGCAATTGGTAAGATTCTAGTAATAAGTTGATGCGGATGAAATTCACCCCAGCGCATCAAGCTTGATGATACCGCTGGGGCAAAAGTTTTTCTATGGTGTGTTGCTCATTTTTAGAACGAAATGGGCAAATAATAGACTAAGTGTTTGTTTTTAAAGCAGCCTAAAAAATAAGCTTTTTTACGCCCAGCTATCATTTTTCTTAGAAGGTTTAATGATAGGAATTAATAAAGTTAGAATTACACCAAGTGTTACCAGGCCACCCCCGATTAACATCATGTTAGAATCTGACTTATCTTTTAATCTAAGATTCTCGGTTTGGATCAGTTCTAATTCGTTTCTAAGCTGCTCATTACTTTCTCTAAGCTCACGATTTCGCTTATCTAGATTAAGGGCATTGGCCGAAATAGACTTAATGTTCTTTAGCTCTTTGCTATTAGCATTAAGCTCTGAAGTGGTTTGAGTATGTTCTTTGCTAAGACTCTGGTGCTTCTTTTTCAAGTTGGCCAGTTGAGTTTGAGTTTCTTCGTAGTTAGCTTTTAGTTTAGCTAACTCCTGATTAGCTTGG
>NZ_LWFE01001213.1:0-2249 GCF_001635675.1 Oleiphilus sp. HI0061
GGTGTTGTAAGCCCGAGTCTTCAATCATGTACGCCAAACGATCATCGGGGAAGTCAGGGTCAAGCGGGACATAGCTGGCGCCGACTTTCAATATGCCAATTAGGGCCGCGAGCATATGCTGAGAGCGGTCCAGGCACAAGCCAACGCGGTCCCCAACCGATACGTGCTCCTCTAATAGGAGCTGAGCCCACTGTGAGCTAAGTTCATCAAGCTGACGATAGCTTAAGACTTCCTGCTCAAATATGACGGCATCTTTTTCGGCAAATTGTTGAGCTTGATGATGAAGGTAGTGACCGACAGTGCGAGGGGCGTTGGCTTGTTCTTCATGCCAAGCATGAGCAGGTCCTATACATTGTCTCATCACTTGCTTGCTTGAGCTTTGATTAAGTAGTTCTATATCGCAAAGCCTGGTTATCGGGTTTTGTGCAATTTGTCCGAGAATCGTAAGAAAATGATCCCTAAAGCCTTGGATCGTTTTTTCAGTAAAGAGAGATGTACTATAGACGATTGCTCCACTGAGTGAGTCGCCGCGTTTTTTAAACCATATGTTCAGGTCGAGTGGTGAATCATGAGAAGGGATCTCACACTGCTTGATGTTTATCGTATGGTCACCACTTCCCATGACTTGTTCGCGTTTAGATACGTCTTGGTAGGTGATAGAGGTTTGGTAGATGGGAGCACGACTGATATCACGTTCAGGGTTCAGGCGTTCGACGATCTTTTCGAACGGTGCTCTCATATGGTCAAAACCTTCTAGGCATTGTTGCTTGACCTGCTGTAATAGCTCAAGGAATGGCATTTCTCGGCTCAGTCTAAAGCGAAGTACTAAGGCGTTAACAAAAAAGCCAATCAGGTCTTCAGTGCCGGGCTTAGTTCGGTCAGCCATTGGTGTCGCAATGACTAGGTCTTCTTGGTCGGTATATTTTGCCAACAAGGCACAATAACTGGCCATCATGACCATAAATAAAGTTACGTCTTTTTCTAGGGCTAAGCCGTTAAGCCTGGAAAGTAGGTCACTCGGTAGCTCAAATGAAACTTGCTCACCGCGAATATCCTGAGTTTCCGGACGAGGTCGATCAAGCGGCATATCAAGGTTAGGAGCTCCTTGGAGGTGTTCTACCCAATAGCTGACATCCTTTTCTACATCTTCTTGTGAACTGTTGAGTCGTGACCAATTCGCATAGTCAGCAAACTGGTAATCGAGTACAGGTAATTGAGCATTGATACCGCAACAGTATGCGTTATAACTCTCACTGAGCTCATGTATAAATAAATCGAAAGACCAACCATCGAATATGATGTGATGAGGCATAAAAAACAAAATGCTCTCTTCTTCACTAAGAATGATTAGTTCTGCTTTAAAAAGAATATCGTGATTGATATCGAAAACCTGGTTTTGTAAAACGGTCAGGCGTTTTTTGAGTTCCAGCTCACGTTCAATTGGCTTATCTATATCTGCGAAAGAGACTTCACTTAGTTCAAAATTACTGATGTTTCGAAGCCGTTGATGTGGCTGGGAATCAATTTCAATTACTTCGGCGCTTAGCGCTTCTTGGCGACTGATTAGGTTTTGAAAAGCTTGATTTAAAGCAAGCTTATTGAGTTTTCCTTTTAGTCTGAATGCAGAGGGAAGGTTATAGGCAGTACTGCTTCCTTCCAGTTGATTCAGGTACCAAAGCCTTTGTTGGGCAAGGGTTAATAAGGCTGGTTCATTCTCTGAACGCTTTGTTATGGTTGATTGTTCTGTGTGCTGCGATTGATCTATTTTTTTAGCTAAAGACTCGATGTCTGCAAACTCGTAGAGGTCACTGAACTTCAATTGCACCGACATATCCATTTCAACACGGTGGATGATTTGTGCAATGAGCAAAGAATGCCCACCTAGGTCGAAGAAGTTTTCATTGATGTTAGATATGGGTTTATTGATGACTTCTTGCCAGATGCTCAGTAACTTAAGTTCAGTCGCTGTAGTAGCGGCCCGTACTTCTTCTTTGCCTAACGAGCTTGATTCTGATAAAGGGAGGCTTTCTAAAGCCTTTCGATCAAGCTTGTTGTTAAGGGTGCGTGGTAACTCCCCGAGTGCTTCAAGGTGCTGCGGCACCATGTAAGGGGGCAATTGCTGTCGCAGGTGCTCACGAAGTTCACTGAGACTAATCGGGCTATTCTTCCATACAACATAAGCGATGAGCCGCGTATCGCCGGCACGGACTTCTCGTACGCTTAAGGCGCAGTCGTCAATGGCGTCGTGT
>NZ_LWFE01001214.1:0-3012 GCF_001635675.1 Oleiphilus sp. HI0061
GTATAGGAAGTAAGGAATAGGTTGCCAGTGCTGGCGCTTCATCTGTTTTTGTGTAGATAATCTTGGATATTTCTGTTGTCATTTTTTCCCCAAACTGTACCGGTAGGATAACCAATGGAACTAATTTTACACACTGAGGACCTGACAACTCGTGATCACCAGACCCAGCGAAAATTATGCGTAAACGCTAGTGTAGCTAAAAAAGGAAGAAATTTCCCCTTCTACTTAAGTTTTATAACAAATTCAAAAGAGATAGTACTGAAATAAGATGGCATAATTATGTCAATAAAGGCGATATCCTTCATTCAAGTTTTCTGCTGAGGTTTTGGCCCTCTATTACTCGAATGCTCCATCCAGAATCATCTGACGAAAAAGCGCTGCAATTGACGTTTCTAAAGCCAGGACCTCATCACGTCGAGTAACAATTAAGGAGTAACTTTCGATTTCATTTGCCCCAGCATAAACATCAACACGCCCCTTATTAGCAAAAAACTCTCCCACCAATAGCAACTCCCCCCCGATACGTTCATAGAGCTCCAAAGCCACCAAATAACAGTGAGAGCCCGATGCTGGTAAAATACCAAAAGTCAGCACTGAAGCCGTATAAGACGCACCATCACTTGCCGCATCACCAAGCCCTTCACACGCACCGCCATCAGGGAAGGCAGATATCAACTTCGCCACATAAGTTGCTTCTTCTGGAGAAGCTTTTCTAAACCCAAACTTTGAGGCCACATTCGCGAACATTTGACCGACCTCAAGCGACGAGTGATGCAGCTCATAAAGCCCCCCACCTTCTTGAGACGCAAGAATCAACTGACTTCTATCAACATGCAAGGCAGAAGATGAAATCTTAGCATTACTCGCATTAACTAAATATTGCCTCGCGTCTGACGTCGTTGTTGAACAGGCCGATAACAGGCCCAGCAAACACATCAACAATAGTAATTTCATTTCTATCTGAGCCACAATTTAATCTCACCCTATTTATAGATGGGCTGGCATTCGCTCTCAACACCTGCCGATAAACTTCTAAATCACTGATAAACATAGTAACACGCCACCCATTTCTGAACACTTAAATAACTGTCAGCTTTTTTTACACAATAAACAAAAAAACCATAGAAAGAAAAATATCAAATAACTTATCCTACTGTTATATATATATTTTATGGATCATTGGCACAACTAATGCTTTGAACAACAGTTATAATTAACGGACTATTTTGTAGTCGTCATTTAATTACAAATAAGGAAAATTACATGAAACTTAAGCAGCTTTTAGCAGCAGCAACTTTAGCAGTTACCTCTGTATGCGCTCTTGCAACACCTCAGTACACTGGTGAAACGTCCGCAACAAACATCAACCTTGGCTCACAAGGAAACGGTTATTACCTTTGGACAACTGAAGGCAATGACTATCAATGGAATGTTCGTTGGAGAAGCCCAAATGTATCATCAAACGCCACATGGTTTGGTAGCTTCGAAGTCGTAAATGGCAGCTCTCCTACAGCTACAACCATTAGCTTTGACGGCAGTGACTACACCTCTACAAGCAACTGGGGCAATACTATCAACTGGACTGCAAAAACAAATAGCAATGGCTATGATGGGTTTACCTTTGACCTTGACAAAGACACAAAGCTTACTCGCTTTAACTTGGGTTCAAGCCTTTTTGCTGACCTGGAAGACAACACAACAGATCCAGGCACTGAAGACTTCGGCATCTTCATCGGCCAAAACTATGCAACACCAAACGTTCTAGTTGGTAGCAAGCCATATACGAAGTACAAAAATGTTGACGGCGTAATCGTAGAATCGCGCGGTGACGGCATCCACCAGTCATTCGAAGTATCAGTTGCAGAGCCAGGCACTCTAGCTCTTCTAGGTCTTGGTTTGGCTGGTCTAGGTTTCGCTCGTCGTAAGCAAGCTTAATCTAGCACTCGCAAGTAATAATAAAAAAGCCTCGCATTTGTGAGGTTTTTTTATGCCTATCAATCTTGTCTAAAACCACCCACTATTTAAGTCATCTTTACACGACCAGTATTGCTCACTATATTTTTTAGCCCGAGCCTCAACCTTCTTCGCTACCTTTTTTAGCCAAGGTTTTTTTTCATAACTAGCTCTACGATAACCACCATGCCCTTCGTGATAATTTAGGTATTGTGCGTAGGCATCCCATTTACTAACCTTGTTTATCTTGCTACTTCGATTCATATACCAACCGACAAAATCAATCGCATCATCAAAATCATCGCGATCTGCAAAGGTGCTCCCGGCGTCAGCTACATATTCTCCCCAAACAGGAGTCTTAGCCTGAGAATAACCATACGCATCGCTCGCTCGACCGATAGGAATAAATCCAAGGAAGTACTCCATCGGCGGTGCCGCATCGTATTTAAAAGATGACTCTTGATACATTATGGCCATTGGAATGTGAACAGGGACTCCCCAGCGTTCCCGTACATCGAGCGCGGCATCATGCCAGTCTGGCTTTTCTTCGAATATTTTACAAATATTTTGAGGTTGTTCAGGCGGCAAGCTGGAGCAGCCAGCCAGACTTAAACCTCCAAGCAAAAGAAAACTAAAGCGATAATTAGACAAGCTCTCCCTCCTTACTTTTACCTATTCTCCAGATAAAGATCACCAACATCTGAACCAAAATTAGCGGAATAGCGTAGATAAGCAGGCTATTCCAGCCAACACTATAAATAACTACTCCACTAGATATTGATGCCGCAGCCTGGAATACAAACACAAAAAAGTCATTAAAACCCTGTACTTTATACCTCTCGGCAGGTTGGTACACTTTAGGAAGCAAAACCGTACCTGCGACAAATAGAAAGTTCCAACCAATACCTAGCAACACCAATCCAAGCCAATAATGCATCACATTCTGACCTGAAAGCGCTATCATCAAACACACCGTATAAGCTGCCAAACCAGCCAGCATCAAGCGATATTCACCAAACTTTGAAATCAGATATCCACTCACTAAGGAAGGCAAGAACA
>NZ_LWFE01001215.1:0-1322 GCF_001635675.1 Oleiphilus sp. HI0061
ATCTGATGAAGACTCAACCAAAATTTGAACATTGTTGAACACGTAGTCTGTACCTTCGCGCAAGCGAACTGCACGACCAACTGACTTCAAGATTGCGTTTTCAAGAGTAGGTTGCGCTTTAGGGTCACCATCAGTAGAGGTGCTGTGACTATCTGCTTCAATTACACGTGAACCAGTTTCGTCATCAACGATGTTCTGCTCAGCATAAACGTTTGAAAGTGTACCGATATAACCTTGGTCGGTATCGATTGAATCGTCACCAGCGTTGTAGATATACAAACCGTCGACGCTTACTGTACCGCCCCAAAGCTCGATACCATCATCCGCAGAACCAATGATTGCGATGTTCTCGATAGTTGTACCTGAACCTACAGAACCAAGAGAAAGACCGTTAAGCTCTTTGTCTTTTTCTACTTCATAACCAGAGTATTTGATCGCAACGTAAGTCAGTGTTCCACTGTTATCGTCCGCAATCGTTACACCAGCG
The DNA here is from genome assembly GCF_001635675.1 of Oleiphilus sp. HI0061. Classification (NCBI taxonomy): domain Bacteria; kingdom Pseudomonadati; phylum Pseudomonadota; class Gammaproteobacteria; order Oceanospirillales; family Oleiphilaceae; genus Oleiphilus; species Oleiphilus sp. HI0061. The sequence goes on from NZ_LWFE01001215.1 coordinate 488, forward strand.
TCAGGACCATAAGACTGAGTACCAGCTTCATAAGTACGCTCGCCTTTGTTGTTGGTAGATTGACCAAGGATAGTCAAGCCACCCCATTGACCCTGCTCGTCACCAGTATTAAGACCAGCAACGTCTTGAGCAGACGTAAAGATGATTGGGTTTGACTCTGTACCTTGAGCATCAATCATTGCACCACGGTTTATCGCTAGGTAAGAGTTACCTGAAGCACCGAAAAGTGTTGTTCCAGCTTCAATAGTAAGCGTAACACCGTCAACAACATTCACTTCACCAGTGATTGCATACAAGCTATCGCTAGTTAGTGTTGTATCGCTTGTGATGTCGCCACTAATAACTGAAACAGCCTGATCGTTAACCTCTGCCAATGCCCATTCGAAGATGCTCAAATCAACACCAGTTACAGCGTTGTCAGCATCAACTTCTGCAGCAAATGCTACACCAGAAGAGTCTAGATATGTTTCGTCAACCATATCACCAGAAACACCGACTGTTTCATGTACATCACCAAGTGCACGGAAAATTTCACGTGTACCTTCGTCACGATAGATACCCTTACCACTAGTGATGATACCGTCAGCACCGATGTCGCCTGTTACAGCATCATCAATCACTAACTCAACTGCGTCATTCTTGATCGCGATACCAGCACCTGCTGTTTCAATTTCATCGCCAGTTACAGCAGTATCACTTACACGGATTGCTGCGATGTCTGCAATGTAATCAGCTTCAGTGTACTCTTCAGTACCACCTTCACCGTCATCAACCTGTGTCCCAATTAGTGATGCATCAGCACTTGAAGACTTAACATTAACTTGTACGTTGTTAA
>NZ_LWFE01001216.1:0-4167 GCF_001635675.1 Oleiphilus sp. HI0061
AAGGCTCACCATCATCATGGCGATTAAGGCACTTGCTTGTGTCATTAAGGTTTTCAATTTCATTGTGTTCTCCTAAGTTAGTCTAATTCTATTCTAAGTCGTCAAGCACTCAAACCACGGCTTTTGCAGGTGGAATTTCTTTGGCCTCAAGCATGCCTTCGCTAATAATGAAATCAATAATTTTGTCTAGACCTTCAGCTTTCTTAAGGTTTGAGAAAACAAAAGGACGTTCACCGCGCATCTTCTTTGAGTCCTGATCCATTACGTCTAGCGAAGCACCAACAAGTGGAGCCAAGTCTATTTTATTGATAATCAACAGATCGGACTTAGTAATGCCTGGGCCACCTTTACGTGGAATCTTATCGCCTGCTGATACATCAATCACGTAGATAGTTAAGTCCGATAGTTCTGGGCTAAAGGTCGCACTAAGGTTATCACCGCCACTTTCTACAAAAACGACATCGAGCTCTCCATGGCGCTTCATCAGCTCATCAATCGCAGCCAAGTTCATTGAGGCATCTTCACGAATCGCGGTATGTGGACAGCCACCCGTTTCAACACCCAGGATTCGGTCTTCATCCAAAGCTTCGTGACGCGTCAGGAATAAAGCATCTTCCTGGGTATAAATATCATTGGTTACCACTGCAATATTGTAGTGATCTTTTAATGCTGCACAAAGTGAGCGCAATAAGGCGGTTTTACCTGAACCAACAGGGCCCCCGACACCGACTCGTAGCGTTTGTTTTTTTGCCATTGTTATATCCTATATTTTTCGTCATCCCCGCGCAGGCGGGGATCCATTGTTTTAATTCCCCCTAAGACCTTAGATTCCCGCCTTCGCGTGAATGACTATAGGGGACGTGATCGTAAGCTTTTCAACTAAGAACGGAAAAGCCTTGAGTATTGCTGTTCATGTAAGGCGCTGGCTATGGCCAATCCGGGTAGACCACCGCCTATTTTGTCTTCATCTATTTGTTCAGCCAAAGCAATCGATTCTGCAATCTCTGGTTGAAACAAGGTCAGCATTTGTTGAGCTTGAGTCTGACCCAAAGGCACCATTTTAGTGGCCCCTGCCACCTGGTTTTCTAGCCATGACCAGACAAAACCATTGGCCGCATCTTCAAAAACGATTCCCCACTTTTGCGCCGCATAAGCGAATAAGGTCGCAAAGCTGTGTTCTTCGCCTTCCTGAGTGACGCATTCTGGCAAGTCAAAATCCAAGCTTTTCAAGAGTCGCAATAAAGCAGCGCCCATTGCCGTATCTGTTAGCCGTAGTTCTTTCGTTTCCCGGGATGCGATCGATAAATCATTAAGAAACATAAAACGCTGCCAGTCTTCTTCAGCCGTGCTTTCCATGGCACCACGTAAAATTGGCAGATCGACTTTGGCCAGGCTTTCTCGCATTTGAAGTCGAATCCAGGACTCGGCATCGTTGAAGTTTTTTATCCAACGACACTCTATTGCATACTCCATGCCTTGCGAAAAGGCATAGCCACCTACCGGTAGGCTAACCGAGCTTAACTGCAGCAAACGTGACAGGGCTAAAGGATTACTCATTCGTGCGAATGTCCATCATGAGAATGACCGTGTGAATGTGAGTGCCCACCCTTGGAATATGCACCAGACTCAGGAGCGAACACTTCTCCTTCATGTGTCACCACTAAACCCAGTAAGTGCAGCATTTCTTCCAAGACGTGGTCAGGCTTAATTCTCAACCAACGCTCACCCACTTCAATTTTTGTATGGCGGTTACCCAAATGATAACAGGCACGCGAGAAAGTACGCCAGTCTTCACAGCTGGCATGCGCGACAGACTCAACAGCACCTTGAACCTGAATAATTTTTCCGCACTCAGACTTGAGATACTCTCCCACCAATAGAGGCTTGCCACGCTCTAGAAAGACACGTACATCAACACCGTTTTCACTCGTTAATTTAAGCCTTCCTCTATCACGCTGGTCCGAGTCTAGCTTGACGACTTCTGAAACCTCTTCATGACAATGCGTGCCGAGTCTTTCGTATACTTCTAACATAATCTTCCTTTTTTGAAGGCCTTATTTACCCTCGAACTCATCGGCTTCGACCTTGTCGGACTGAAGTCCGACCTACCATGCTAGTACATAGCCTGTAGGTCGGGTTTTAACCCGACTGGTCGGTGCCTAAATAGCGTTTAAAACAATGTGTACAATTGCGCCAATGGCAACTCGTCTGCCGGTTCACAAGTTAGCAACTCACCATCCGCTCTAACTTCATAAGTCTGCGGATCTACGGTGATCTCTGGCTGCCAATCATTCAACACCATGTCTGACTTACGAATAGAGCGCGTATTCTTACAAGCACTCAGGTTTCGGCTAAGACCAAGCGCCTCGCCAATATCGTTCTTCAAAGACGCTTCTGAGACAAAGGTCACTGAGGTTTTCGCCGCTGCTAAACCTTGCGCACCAAACATTGGTCGATAGTGTACTGGCTGAGGTGTTGGAATCGATGCGTTAGGGTCCCCCATGGGTGCTGCAGCGATCATTCCGCCTTTGATAATCGTAGAGGGTTTGATGCCAAAGAAGGCAGGCTTCCATAACACCAAGTCGGCCAATTTACCTTTTTCAATCGACCCGACCTCATGAGAGATACCGTGCGCGATCGCAGGGTTGATTGTGTATTTAGCTATATAGCGACGTGCTCTAAAGTTGTCGGCATCACAACCTGAATCTTCTGGCAACAAACCAAATTGTGTCTTCATCTTATGAGCGGTTTGCCAGGTTCGGGTAATCACTTCCCCGACACGTCCCATCGCTTGGGAGTCGGAGGAAATCATACTGAAGGCACCACGGTCATGGAAAATATCTTCGGCGGCAATCGTCTCTTTACGGATTCTTGAGTCAGCAAAGGCAACATCTTCAGGAATAGAACTATCTAAATGGTGACATACCATCAGCATATCCAGGTGCTCGTCAACCGTGTTACGCGTGTAAGGGCGTGTTGGGTTGGTAGATGAAGGCAATACATTCGGGTAAGCACAAGCACGAATGATATCAGGTGCGTGACCACCACCGGCACCCTCAGTGTGATACGTGTGGATCACGCGGTCTTTAAACGCACCAATGGTATCATCGACGAAGCCTGATTCATTCAAGGTGTCGGTATGGATTGCAACCTGAACATCATATTCTTCTGCTACGGATAAACAGCAATCAATGGAAGCTGGCGTGGTTCCCCAATCTTCGTGGAGCTTCAAGCCGCAAGCGCCTGCATCGAGCTGTTCTCTTAGGGCTTCAGGTAAACTTGCATTCCCTTTACCCAAGAAGCCAAAGTTCATGGGCATTTGGTCGGTGGATTGCATCATCTTACCGATGTACCACGGTCCAGAGGTACAAGTTGTGGCGTTAGTACCGGTTGACGGGCCGGTGCCGCCACCAATCATTGTGGTCACGCCTGACATTAAGGCTTCTTCAACTTGCTGTGGACAAATAAAGTGAATATGAGCATCAATGCCGCCAGCAGTAAGGATAGAGCCTTCACCCGCGAGTACATCTGTGCCAGGGCCAATCGCAATATCAACACCGTCCTGAACATCCGGGTTTCCGGCTTTGCCAACACCGACGATACGACCGTCTTTGACACCAACATCACCTTTAACGATTCCCCAGTGATCAAGAACCAAAGCGTTGGTAATCACTAGGTCGACAGTATCGGCACATGAGCGCTGACTTTGCCCCATGCCATCTCGAATCACCTTACCGCCACCAAACTTCACTTCTTCGCCGTAGGTGGTGTAATCCTTCTCCACTTTGATCCAAAGATCGGTATCGCCTAAACGAACTTTATCACCCACCGTTGGACCGAACATTTGCGCGTAGGCTTTTTTATCCATCTTAGTCATCTTTTCTCTCCTCAGCTCAAAGCTATAGCGCGCCCATTACATCACCACGGAATCCGTAGACCTTACGGTCACCCGCATAAGCCACCAGCTCTACTTCCCGGCCCTGTCCAGGTTCAAACCTTACCGCCGTGCCCGAGGCAATATTTAAACGAAAGCCTTTGGTCTTGTCTCGATCAAAACTTAAAGCCAAATTGGTTTCAAAAAAATGATAGTGAGAGCCGACTTGAATGGGTCGGTCACCGGTATTTTCAACACGCAAGCTTAATGTCTCGCGCCCTACATTCAGTTCA
>NZ_LWFE01001217.1:0-3288 GCF_001635675.1 Oleiphilus sp. HI0061
TGGTGCATCGGTTAAGAGTAAGGATGCAGAGCGTAAGGTTGGTGAGACGCTAAAAGAAGTCGAAACCGAAGACTTGGTTAAGTATGGTTTGATTCCTGAGTTTGTTGGTCGTTTGCCGGTGATTGCAACGCTAAACGAGCTTGATGAAGCTGCGTTAATGCAAATTTTGACAGAGCCTAAGAACTCGCTCTCTAAGCAATATCAAAAGCTTTTTGAAATGGAAGGCGTTGAAATTGATTTTAGGGAAGAGGCGCTTCGTGCTGTTGCCAATAAGGCAATGGAAAGAAAGACTGGTGCTCGTGGCTTAAGGTCGATTTTGGAGAATGTTTTACTCGATACTATGTATCACATTCCATCCGAGTCGGGCATAAGCAAGGTTGTTATTGATGAAAATACCATCAATGGTGAGTCTGAACCGATCAAGATCTACGATAATGGTGAACAGGCAAAAGCCTTGCCTGACAGCTAAGTTCGACTAAAATCGATAAAACCATGTCCATGAAGGTGGGCATGGTTTTTTTTTACCTGGCTGATATGGAAAAGTTCTAATATTCTCGCCCGGTTTGTCTTGTATTTAAAAAATATAGCCCCACTTATGAGTCAAAGCATCTATTTGTGATTGAGGAATTGTATGTCTGATCAAGATAAAAGCACGGAATCAGAAAGCGTTGAAAAAGATATCGTGATAACTGCGCCGGAAGGCCATATCCCCATGTTGCCCTTGAGGGATGTCGTTGTCTTTCCGCATATGGTGATTCCTCTTTTCGTTGGTAGAGAAAAGTCTATTATGGCGCTTGAAGCGGCCATGGCTTCTGACAAGAAGCTTCTCTTACTCACACAAAAAACTGCCATCGAAGACGATCCGTCAATCGATGAATTATATTCCGTTGGTACGGTTGCAAATATATTGCAAATGTTAAAGCTGCCCGATGGTACGGTTAAAGTGCTGATCGAAGGTGAGTACCGAGTCAGTGTTGATCGGGTTGCTTCAGAAGAGTTCTTGTCAGCAAAAACGAGTGAGCTGGAAGAGTCTCACCCAGAGCAGTCTGAGTTTCAGGGGCTTGTGCAAACCTTAATGTCTCAGTTTGAAAAGCTGAGTAAGGTGAGTAAAAAAATTCCTGCTGAAATCGTCTCGTCGTTAACGAATATTTCTGACCCTATTAGGTTGATCGATACCGTTGCTGCTCATTTGGAACTCAAAATAGCCGATAAGCAGGATGTTCTGGAAGAGTTGAATGTCGGGCAGCGTGCAGAAATGTTGTTAGCTGTTATCGAAGGCGAGCTTGATCTGATTCAGGTCGAGAAGCGCATTCGTGGTCGTGTTAAGAAGCAAATGGAAAAGAGTCAGCGCGAGTACTACCTGAATGAGCAAATGAAAGCTATCCAGAAAGAAATGGGAGCGATCAACGAAGGTGGTAACGAGTTCGAAGAGCTGGAAAACAAAATTCAAACGGTTGGCATGAGTGCAGAGGCCAAGAAGAAGGCTGAAGCAGAGCTTAAGAAGTTGAAGATGATGTCACCGATGTCTTCAGAGGCATCAGTTGTGCGAGGCTATGTTGAGTGGCTTGTAAATCTTCCCTGGAAGAAGAAAAGTAAAGTTCGACACGATATCGTTAAGGCAAGAGAAATTCTTGATGCAGACCACTATGGCCTAGAAGAGGTCAAAGACCGCATTATCGAATATTTAGCGGTACAGAGCCGGGTTAAGAAGCTTAAAGGGCCGGTATTGTGCTTGGTTGGGCCTCCTGGTGTAGGTAAAACCTCCTTGGGGCAATCTATTGCGAAGGCAACAAACCGAAAATATACCCGTGTTGCACTGGGTGGTGTGCGTGATGAAGCAGAGATTCGTGGTCATCGCCGAACTTATATCGGTTCAATGCCAGGTAAACTGATTCAGAAGCTTTCTAAAGTCGAAGTGAAGAACCCGCTGTTCTTGTTTGATGAAATCGATAAATTGGGTGCTGATCATCGTGGTGACCCGGCTTCGGCTTTGCTTGAGGTGTTAGATCCAGAACAAAATCATACCTTTAATGATCACTATCTAGAAGTAGATTATGATTTGTCCGATGTTATGTTTGTCTGTACCTCAAACTCAATGAACATCCCTCCGGCCTTGCTTGATCGTATGGAGGTTATCCGTATTCCGGGTTACACCGAAGATGAAAAGATCAATATCGCGCAAAAATACCTGATCCCGAAACAGATCAAAGATAATGGCCTGAAAAAAGGTGAGCTCGCTATTGCCGAAGATGCAATAAGAGATGTGATTCGTTATTACACCAAAGAAGCGGGTGTTCGAGGGCTGGAGCGAGAGCTTGCTAAAGTTTGTCGCAAGGTAGTGAAGGAAATTCTAGAGTCTAAAGAGGCTATTGAGATTACCGTAGATAGCAAAAATATCGATCAGTACTTAGGTGTGCGCAAATTTAGTTACGGCATGGCTGATGAAAAGGACCGGGTAGGGCAGGTTACTGGTCTGGCATGGACGCAGGTTGGCGGCGAGTTGTTGTCAATTGAATGTAGTACTGTGCCGGGTAAAGGTAAGGTTGTTCGGACGGGGTCTTTGGGTGATGTAATGCTGGAGTCAATACAAGCTGCTATGACTGTTGTAAGAAGTCGAGCTGGCGGCTTTTATATCGATGACAACTTTCATGAAAAGCATGATATTCATGTCCATGTTCCTGAAGGTGCGACGCCAAAAGATGGGCCGAGTGCGGGTATCGCAATGTGCACGGCAATGGTTTCCTCATTTACTGGCATTCCAGTTCGTGCAGACGTTGCGATGACAGGTGAAATAACCTTGCGTGGTCAGGTCCTTGCTATTGGTGGCTTGAAAGAAAAGTTATTAGCGGCACATAGAGGTGGAATAAAACTAGTTCTAATTCCTCAAGAAAATGAAAAAGACTTGAAGGAAATTCCGGATAATATTAAAGCAGACCTCGAAATTGTACCGGTTAAGTGGATTGACGAAGTTTTAGAGCGCGCTTTGGCGTATTCTCCCGAAAGTGATGAACACAAGGAAAAAATGCTGCAAAAGTCCGAAAAAGAAGGTTCAGAGGTGAAAGATGAGGCTTCTGAGAGAATAAATACACATTAGGCGCTCAGGCTGCTTGACAGGGCTTTCGCTCAGTTGGTATAAAACAGTCTGACGTCAGGCAGCAGTAATTTAGGGGGCTCCGACCTGTCATGTGATATTTGTTAGTTGTCTTTTTGAGTATCAAAGATACAATTGACGAATGTTTTTAAAAGTGTAAGATTTCTAAGAATCAAAAAGCACATCATTATAAATTA
>NZ_LWFE01001218.1:0-1922 GCF_001635675.1 Oleiphilus sp. HI0061
GTGATCTTCAACCCTTATGGTTTGAACCCTCAGGGGGAAATGTCGGGCCCTGATAAGCCAGATATGCAAAGCGTTAAATACGACTCTGACCTAAAAGCTTGGATCATGCCTTTCATCATGGCGGCAATAAATACGCGCGTTGTTCGACGCTCTCATGCTTTGAAGTCTTACCCGTATGGAAAAGACTTCCTTTATGATGAAGCGATGATGAGCGGCAAAGGCTTTACTGGAAGAGCCAAAGGTTATGCTGGCTTATTGACCTTAGGCTTGATGATGGCAGGTAAGCCGGGGTCTTGGTATAAAAATACAATTAATCGCTTTTTCCCTGAACCTGGTGAAGGGCCAAATAAAGCAGAGCGTGAAGCTGGCTTCTTCACCTTTAGTGTAATTGGCCGTATGAATGACCGAACATTGGTTGCCAAGGTTACAGGTGACCGAGACCCAGGTTATGGTTCTACTTCTAAAATGCTTGGTGAAAGTGCAGCCTGTTTAGCCTTGGATAAGAAACACTTGCCGAAGATGTGCGGAGTGTTGACACCCTCAACAGCAATGGGTGATGCCTTATTGCATAGGCTAGAAGAAAAGGCTGGTCTAGGCTTCTCAATCGAGCCCTAAGGTTATTGAGTTCAGGGTAAGTCGGGTTTTAACCCGACGATGCAGTTAATCAATGTTATAAGCTAAAGATGGGTTGGAGATAAACTCATTTTCATTGCCCTGATACTCAGCCACAATCGCATTACGTGAGACTTCCTCCGGGCTTGGTGGATCATTCTCATGCCATAGTTTTAATAAAGACATATGAGTACGCAAGGGTAGGTCATAGTTAGCCTTCATATAAAACAGAATTCTGGCAATATCCCCTTTGAGCTCGTTAGGTGGGTCAATAATGTGTAACTTCTTTCGAATGCCGCAATTATTGGCCTCAATCGTTTCTTCTAAGTTGCCGAACTTTGCGCCTTTTCTTTTAAACTCAAAGTAAGAGTCAGCCGGAACAACATTATGCAAATCAGAGATTATTTCCATATAGCGATCGTCTGAACGAAGGCACTGGCGTTTAGTTCCGCATTGAAGGTGGTCACGTACTTGAGCGCTTGGGTAAATATGGCTGACCGCGAGAAGCGGTGTTTTCTTTGAGAAAGACTTTTTGCAGAAAAAGGTCTGCCCGCCATTTTTATAAATGGCGCCCCAAAATTTATCCTTAATCACTGATTTGTAATCAGCTGCCGCGATTGAACTTAATAGCAAGCAGCTGATAGCGATAACTATCGCGCTACATATTTGTTTGTTGCGTTTTAAGCGCATTCAGGTTTACCTCGGTGAAGCTATTGGTAGTAAAAGAAGACTGCTTAACAACTTATATGATTCTTATAATTGACGTTAGCATAAAAAGTGAGCGCTGCCCCCTTATAAGTGAGCTAAAAATGTTAGATTCTGAAAAACATTGTAAAAACAGCGATCGGAAAGAGGCTTTAATGTTTATTTGTGATAAAGAGTGTGCGCTAAAGAACTTATAATGCTTTGTTGTGCTTTTGTTATTTTTTATTTTCAAAAGCTTATCTATGGAAATTAAAGCATCTTCGGAAATGAGTTTTCGAATGTGAGAATTTTGTAGGCGGCCCGTCCCGGGGCGCAGGTCGTTCCTCGGAGTGTCAGATAGCCCGGTGGTTCCGTTCGCGCGGACAGAGGCCCCGCCTACCTTTGGCTTTATCCCTTAGCAATTGCCAAGGTAATATCAGTCAACACGTCCCAAGGGGAAATGCCCTTTTCGACACCTTTGATCAGGTCATCGACTTTCTTACACTGATCTAAAAGGCCCAATAGCTTTTGAGGGCTGTGCTTTTGTGCGGCGGCAGACAGACCTGCCTGGCGTTTTTGAATGATACGATGTTGTTTGAATAATGCCGGCAATGGCTGACCTTTGC
>NZ_LWFE01001219.1:0-2545 GCF_001635675.1 Oleiphilus sp. HI0061
AACCTTCTGCAACGTGCCTCATATTCTGGACAAAGGTGCTGAGTGGTTTCAGTCTCTTGGCACCGAGCACAGCAAAGGTAGCAAGCTGCTCAGTATTTGCGGCGACTGCGAGCGCCCTGGCATCTATGAAGTTGAGCATGGTATTAGCGTCTCCGATGCACTCGACTTAGCTGGTGCTATTGATGCAGAAGCTGTCCAGGTAGGTGGTGCCAGTGGCGAAATGATTGCGCGTATCGACTTTAACCGGCGCTTATGTTTTGAGGATTTACCTACAGCAGGGGCTATCATGATTTTCTCGGCGCAACGTAATATTCTCGATATCGTCAATTACTTTATGCACTTCTTTATTGAAGAAAGCTGTGGCTACTGCACGCCATGCAGAGTCGGTAATGTGTTTTTAAAGAAAGGGCTTGAGAAAATCATGCTCGGCCAGGGCGAGAGCAAGGACCTGGAGTCTTTGCAAAGCCTCGGCAATACCATTATTCAAACCAGTCGCTGCGGGCTTGGGCATACGTCCCCTAAACCTATTTTATCGACAATTGAAAACTTCCCTTTAGTGTACGCGGCATTACTAAAAGACCACCCGGATGGTCGTCAGGCAGGTTTTGATATTCAAAGTGCATTGAATGAATCGCGTATTATCGCTAAACGGCGATCGATTATTTTGACCCGCGATACGACCATGACGACAGGGAGCAAAAATGATGAACCAAGAAGAAAAGCGACTTAGCTTTACCATCGACGGCAAGAAAGTCGAAGCCCTTGAGGGGCAGTCGATAATGTCTGCCTGTGAGGCACAAGGTATCTACATTCCTCGGCTATGCGATTCTGAAGGCCTTGTTCCCCAAGGTAGCTGCCGAGTTTGCTCTGTCAAAATGAATGGCCGGGTCGTTGCCGCCTGCACACAACCTATCGAAAACGGTGCAATTATTGAAAATGAAAGCCAGGAAGTAACAGGCTATCGCAAAGATTTGGTCAGAATGTTATTTCATGAAGGCAATCATCTCTGTCCTATCTGCGAAGCTAGTGGACGCTGCGAACTACAAGCAACCGCCTATCGCCTTGGTTTGTCTCAGGCATCAGACTTCCCATACTTACAGCCCTCACGCCCGGTTGATGCTTCGCACCCGGATATCGCATTAGATAACAACCGCTGCATACTCTGTGGCCGTTGTATTCGAGCCTCACGAGACGTTGACGACAAGCATGTCTTTGAATACGTGGGTCGCGGTATCCATAAACGTATTGGTGTGAATGGCGACTGCCTTGCTGATACCAATGCCGATATTAACGACTATGCCATGTCGTTAGAGGTTTGTCCGGTTGGCTGTATTATTCGAAAGAACGATGGCTTTTTCGCCCCCGTTGGCGAGCGTCAATACGACAGCCATATAATTGGCTCAGATATCGAAGTACGACAATACCAGCCTGAAACCGGCAAAGAGGACAGTACAAAATGAGAAAGAAGCGTATTGCCACCACCTCTCTGGCAGGTTGCTTTGGCTGTCATATGTCGTTGCTGGATATTGATGAAAGAATAATCGAACTAATGGAACTGGCCGAGTTTGATCGCAGCCCTTTAAACGATGTCAAAAAGTTCACACGCCGTTGCGACATTGGCCTCATTGAAGGCGGCTGCTGTAATGAAGATAACGTCCATGTGCTTCGTGAATTCAGAGAGAACTGCGACATACTTTTTGCCGTTGGGCAATGCGCCATCATGGGCGGTTTGCCGGTCATGCGAAATGCCATTATGCATTCCGATGATCCGCTAAGAGAATGCCTGGACGAAGCCTATACCACGCCCAAGGTACTCAACCCAGAAAACCAGATACCAAATGACCCAGCTCTACCTTTGCTGCTCGACAAGGTTTACACCTGCGTCGATGTGGTCAAAGTTGACTACCAGATTCCAGGTTGTCCACCTTCTGGCGATGCGCTATGGAGTGCTTTAACAGCCTTGATCAAAGGCGAGCCACCTTCGCTTGATTATTCACTGATCAAGTTTGACTAATTCAAGGGCTGAAAAGATGAAAAAAACAAAAGCTCGGATCGTAGAAATAGAACCCCTAACGCGAGTCGAGGGTCACGGCAAAGTGACGATTCACCTCGATGAACAAAACCAGGTGTCTGAAGCGCGCTTACATATTGTCGAGTTCAGAGGCTTTGAGCGCTTTATCCAGGGCCGATTACTTTGGGAAGTGCCTGTCATCGTTCAGCGCTTGTGTGGCATCTGCCCGGTAAGTCATCACTTAGCAGCCGCAAAAGCTATGGATATGATTGTCGGTGTTGACCAACTCACGCCCACCGCCGAAAAAATGCGCCGCCTAATGCACTACGGCCAGATTATGCAGAGCAACGTACTCCACTTCTTCCATCTCAGTTCACCTGACCTGCTCTTTGGTTTTTCTGCTCCCGCTAAAAAGCGCAATATCTTTGAAGTCATTAAAGCCTTTCCTGACCTGGCCAAGAAAGGCGTATTAATGCGCAAGTACGGACAAGAAGTTATTCAGTACACCGCAGGTAAAAAAATTCATGGCAACAC
>NZ_LWFE01001220.1:0-3323 GCF_001635675.1 Oleiphilus sp. HI0061
CGAGCACCAGTCTTTCTTTCCATTGCCTTATTGGCAACAGCACGAAGCGCCTCTTCCCTAAAATCAATTTCAACGCCTTCCATTTCAAAAAGCTTTTGATATTGCTTAGAGAGCGAGTTCTTAGGCTCTGTCAAAATTTGCATTAACGCAGCTTCATCAAGCTCGTTTAGCGTTGCAATCACCGGCAAACGACCAACAAACTCAGGAATCAAACCATACTTAACCAAGTCTTCGGTTTCGACTTCTTTTAGCGTCTCACCAACCTTACGCTCTGCATCCTTACTCTTAACCGATGCACCAAAGCCAATTCCACTCTTCTCAGAACGATCAGCAATAACCTTATCCAGGCCTGCAAAGGCACCGCCACAGATAAACAGCATATTAGTTGTATCAACCTGCAAGAATTCTTGCTGAGGATGCTTACGTCCACCCTGAGGAGGAACCGAAGCAACCGTACCTTCGATCAACTTAAGCAAAGCCTGTTGCACACCTTCACCTGACACATCTCGTGTAATTGAAGGGTTATCAGACTTACGAGAAATCTTGTCGATTTCATCAATATAAACAATTCCGCGCTGCGCTTTCTCTACGTCGTAATCGCACTTTTGCAGAAGCTTCTGAATAATGTTCTCGACGTCTTCACCAACGTAACCGGCTTCTGTCAGCGTGGTTGCATCAGCAATCGTAAATGGAACATTCAATAAGCGCGCTAGCGTCTCGGCCAATAGCGTTTTACCACTACCCGTTGGGCCAATCAGCAAGATATTACTCTTGCCCAGCTCAATGTCAGACTTAGCATTGTCGAACTTCAGACGCTTATAATGGTTATAAACAGCAACAGAAAGAACTACTTTAGCTCTCTCCTGCCCAATCACATAGTCGTCAAGCGTTTCTTTAATTTCTTGCGGTACAGGTAGTCTATCACTAGCTTCCTCAGAAGCTGTCTCCTGCACCTCTTCACGAATAATATCGTTACAGAGGTCTACACATTCATCACAGATAAAGACAGATGGGCCTGCAATCAGTTTTCTCACTTCATGCTGACTTTTGCCACAAAAGGAGCAGTAAAGTAATTTACCGTTATCTCCGCCCTTACCGTTTTTTTCATCGGTCATCAGATTTCCTACTTACTGTACAAAGCGCCTCTTCGAACGCCTGCGCGCAATGAAGCGGCTCTTACCGCTGCGCGATATTCATTTAATCGCCTGAGAAGTCCTATTCGAGCAGCTTAAGCTCTATCTTCCCAGGCAAGTGCCCCTCACTACTACTCTGCCGACGGACGCTTTTCAATCACTGAGTCAATTAAACCATATTCTACTGCCTCAGCACCATCCATAAAATTGTCACGATCTGTATCTTGAGCAACTTCTTCGATATCACGGCCTGTATGTTCAGCCATAATTTTATTCAGCTTATCACGAATCGTTAGAATTTCTTTAGTATGAATCTCAATATCAGTCGCCTGCCCCTGATAACCACCTAAAGGTTGGTGAATCATCATTCGCGAATGAGGAAGACAATGACGCTTACCTTGAGCACCACCCGTCAACAACAATGCGCCCATACTACACGCCTGACCAATACATAACGTAGAAACATCCGGCTTGATAAACTGCATTGTGTCATAGATAGACATACCCGCAGTAACTGAGCCACCAGGTGAATTGATGTAGAGGTGAATATCTTTGTCAGGATTCTCAGATTCCAAAAACAACAGCTGAGCAACAACAAGGTTAGCCATGTGATCTTCAACCTGACCAACCATAAAAATAACGCGCTCTTTTAGTAGACGCGAATAGATATCGAAAGATCGCTCTCCTCGTGCAGTTTGCTCTATAACCATTGGCACGAGACCACTATTAGTAATAATGCCTGAGCCTTGTCCCATATTGTCTTGGAAATTCATACGTATCTTTCTTCCTCTGCTTGGCCTGCTACAAGTATTGATGTGTCGACCTAGGTATCTTTTTTTGATATCTACGACAAGTCATATTGAATATGCAGTCTTTATTTTTCGTCGCTTTAAATTAAAAACAGCCAGTATTTAACTGGCTGTTTAAAGTGTAGCTGAAAAAAATTAGAGATTCAGATTTTCATCCGAATATTTCTTTTTTTTAAGCTTCTTATTGCTGAGCTGCTGCTGGCTTAACCGCATCTTCGTAGGACATCTTAACTTTTTTGCCCTTCGCTTTTGACTTAACTAACTCAACTACTGCGTCTTCTACAATAACTGCTTCAACCTGCGCGCGGTTTTCCTTTTGGTTATAGAACTCTACAACCTCAGCTGGCGTTTCATAAGTACCGGCAATTTCCTGGATCTTGGCATCAACTGCTTCAGCATCTGGCGTAATTTCGTTTTCCTTAACCACTGCCGCAAACAACAAACCAGTTTTAACACGCTGAGTCGCTTGATCTTTAAATAGCTCAGAAGGCAACTGAGAAACGTCTAACTGCTGACCACCACCAAACTGCTGCAAGGCCTCTTGCTTCATTCGGTTAATTTCTTCTTCAACCATAGACGCTGGAACGTCGATATCGTTTGCTTCAGACATGCCTTCAACAACTTGCTGCTTCAGCTTATTGCTTACTGCATTTTCAAGCTCACGTTCCATATTCTTAATTACTTCTGCTCTGAAGTCTTCTTCAGTTTTGCAGTCTACGCCGTATTTACCGAAGAACTCTTCATCCATTTCAGGAAGCACAGTATCTTCAACAACTTTAACGTCTACCTCAAACTTAACATCTTTACCTGCCAACTCTTCGTTCGCATAGTCTTCAGGGAAAGTCAGCTCTAAAGTCACTGACTCACCAGCTTTTGAACCGATCAGACCGTCTTCAAAGCCAGCAATCATTTGACCGGCACCCAAAGT
Source organism: Oleiphilus sp. HI0061 (assembly GCF_001635675.1). Lineage (NCBI taxonomy): Bacteria > Pseudomonadati > Pseudomonadota > Gammaproteobacteria > Oceanospirillales > Oleiphilaceae > Oleiphilus > Oleiphilus sp. HI0061. Next base: position 2,871 of record NZ_LWFE01001220.1, read on the forward strand.
GATCTTCTGGTCTTTACCTGTGCCGCCCTGGAACGCTTCACCATCCATATAACCAACGTAATCAAGCGTCAACAAGTCTTTCTTCTTAGACTTACGCTTTACTGACTTAAGTGTGCCATGCTGACGACGAAGCGTATCAATCATGTTCTTGATATCTTTTTCTTTAATTTCAGCAACTGGCGTTTCTAACTTAAGCCCAGACAAGTCAGCCAATTCGATTTCTGGATACACTTCAAAAATCGCAATAAACTCTAGATCCTTACCTTCTTCAACTGTCTTAGGCTCAAAACGAGGATAACCAACCGGGTTAACTTTCTCTTGAGTCAACGCTTGAACGTAAGAGTTACGCATTACTTCGCCAATCACTTCTTGACGTACGCCTTGTCCATAACGCTTTTTAACAACCTTAACTGGCACCTTTCCTGGTCTAAAACCGTTGATACGTGCTGTTTT
>NZ_LWFE01001221.1:0-1911 GCF_001635675.1 Oleiphilus sp. HI0061
ATATATATATAAAGTTATTAACAGGCGGTTTATTAACCTAAAAAATAGCGCTAGTAGTTACGACGTTTTACCGTTAAAATTAACCTTAATAAAAACGGTTGTATTTCCCCCTCTTTCTAAATAATAGGAATAAAGTACCAAGTGCAAACTGAAGTCTGGTCTGAGTGCTTAGAAAAGCTAAAAGAAGAATTGCCTAGTCAGCAATATAATACTTGGTTAAGGCCGCTTCAGGGGGAGTGTGTTAACGGTATACTTCAATTATATGCACCGAATAAATTCGTATTGGATTGGGTTAAAGAAAAGTTCTTACAGCGTATAAACGAATTACTTAAAGATATGGGGCATGACAAAGTCATTTCTTCCGTCAATCTAAAAATTGGCAGTCTTAAAGAAGCTGATAATAGTACAAAGCTTAAAACTGAAGACAACAGAAGAAAGCCTAGCCCTGCTTCACCTAACCAACATAGTTCTCATAAGCCTCGCGAAAGTGGTCTGTCTTCATCGAAACCTGTTGAACGGCGGGTTGAAGTTGAAGGTTCAATTATAAAACACCAAAGCTTTTTAAATCCTAATTTTACTTTTGATACTTTTGTAGAAGGTAAATCTAACCAGTTAGCACGCGCTGCTTCTGTCCAGGTAGCAGAAAATCCAGGCGGAGCTTATAACCCTTTATTTCTTTATGGTGGTGTTGGTCTGGGTAAAACTCACTTGATGCATTCTGTCGGTAATGAAATCGTTAAGAAGAATCCTAATGCTAAGGTGGTTTACCTTCATTCCGAACGATTTGTTGCCGATATGGTTAAAGCTCTGCAGATTAATGCGATCAATGAATTCAAGCGATATTACCGATCTGTTGATGCTTTGCTAATCGATGATATTCAATTCTTTGCACGTAAAGAGCGTTCGCAAGAAGAGTTTTTCCATACTTTTAATGCCTTATTAGAAGGCGGTCAGCAAATGATATTGACCTGCGATCGCTACCCTAAAGAAATTGATAATATGGAAGAACGTTTGAAGTCTCGTTTTGGCTGGGGACTTACCGTTATGGTTGAGCCGCCTGAACTAGAAACCCGTGTTGCAATTTTGATGAAAAAAGCAGAGCAGACTAAGGTTAATCTTAGTAGTGAATCGGCTTTCTTTATTGCTCAAAAGATTCGCTCCAACGTTCGTGAGCTAGAAGGGGCTTTAAAACTAGTTGCTGCCAATGCTCATTTTACAGGCGAAGAGATTACTCCGGTTTTTATTCGTGAATGTCTAAAAGACTTGCTTGCTCTACATGACAAGCAAGTTAGTATAGAAAACATACAGCGAACTGTTGCTGAGTACTATAAAATAAAGGTAGCAGATTTGTTATCGAAGCGGCGTACCCGTTCAGTTACCAGACCCAGACAGATGGCTATGGCGCTTGCAAAAGAACTAACCAATCACAGCCTGCCTGAAATAGGCGATGCTTTCGGTGGCAGGGATCATACGACTGTTTTACATGCTTGTAAGAAGGTTGTTGAATTGAAGGATAATGACCCAGGTATTCGAGAAGACCACCATAACTTTATGAGAATTTTAACGACTTAAATAAGCGTTGGGTTCTCTTTAATTACTCATATACATGATAAATTACTAACAATACTCTAGATCTAAAAGAGCAGATAAAAAATGAAATTAACTATTACTCGTGAAGAAATCCTAAGTCCTCTTCAAATTATTTCGGGTGTTGTTGAGCGAAAGCAAACCATGCCTGTGCTTTCGAATATTTTGCTTGAAGCAGAACCAGGTAAAGTAGAATTAACCGGCACCAATATGGAGGTTGAGTTAGTTTGTACGCTTAATAGCGCCGCAGTCGAGACTGCTGGAAGAATTACCTTGCCTGCACGTAAGTTAGTAGATATTTGTCACTCTTTACCAAATGATGCA
>NZ_LWFE01001222.1:0-5600 GCF_001635675.1 Oleiphilus sp. HI0061
TGTGAACTGATGGCAGCATTGGAGTATGAGCAACCTAAAGTTTCCCGGCACCTGGCACTACTCAAAAAAGCAGGCATTCTGACAGACCGGCGCATGGGGCAATGGGTATTTTATAGGATAAACCCTAGTCTACCATCTTGGGCTAAGTCAGTTTTAGCACAAACATGCGACGCCAATATTTCAGAATTCAGTATGAACATCAGGCGACTAGAAACGATGAAAACCCGTCCAGATAGAGTGCTTTCATGCAATTGATATTCTTCAACGAGGGTAGATAAACATGTTTCAGATATTTACTGATCTTGCCGCCTGGTTTGTTTTTGACATATTGGGTTTGAGCCCGGAAACCAAGCTCGGTGACGCCCTGCATTTTTTTGTTGAAGATGTTAGCAAAATCTTTGTTCTGCTCGTTGTTATGATCTACTTAATTGCACTGATACGCGCCTCCCTCAACATTGAACAAGTCAGAGATTACCTGGCACAAAAAAATCGAGGGATTGGCTACCTAATGGGTTCGAGTTTTGGCGCAATCACGCCGTTTTGTTCCTGCTCCAGCATTCCCGTATTCCTAGGTTTCACCTCAGCGGGTATTCCCGTAGGAATTACTATGTCCTTTTTGCTTACCTCACCACTCATTAACGAGGTGGCCATACTGTTACTGCTAAGTCTACTAGGCTGGAAATTCACCCTTATTTACGTATTGGTGGGCATGACGGTTGGGATCCTTGGCGGCCTATTTCTAGACACCATCAAAGCCGAAAAATGGTTACAGTCTTTTGCTGCAGAAGCCCTCTCCAAAGCACAAGGAAAAGAGCCACAAACTACAGCATCAAAAGCTCAAGCGCTTGGCTTTCAACAACGTCATCAATTTGCAGTACGTGAGGCAACAGAGATTTTTGGCCGCGTATGGAAATGGGTAATTATTGGCGTCGGTCTCGGCGCTGCTTTACATGGCTTCGTACCAGATGGCTGGATCGAAGCACACTTGGGTGATGGGCAATGGTGGTCAGTCCCTGCAGCTGTAGTACTCGGTATTCCACTTTATTCTAATGCCACGGGCGTCATTCCGATTATGGAAAGCTTAATAACCAACGGGCTACCTGTAGGTACTACGCTCGCCTTTTGCATGAGTACTGTTGCTGCTAGTTTTCCAGAATTCATCCTACTCAAGCAAGTCATGCAGTGGAAATTACTTGGCACCCTATTCGTTATGCTCCTCATATCATTCACGCTCATAGGCTGGCTATTCAACGGCCTTAGCCCTTTTATATAAAGGAAAAGCTAATGAAAGCTTTTAAAGTACTCGGTACAGGCTGTGCTAAATGCACAAAAACAGCAGCCCTAATCCAGGCTATTGCGACAGAACTAGACCAGCAAATTCAAGTTAGTAAAGAAACCAGCCCTCAAGAAATTATGAACTATCAGGTAATGAGCACACCTGCCGTTGTTCTTAATGAGGAACTTGTTCACAGCGGGTCGATTCCAACTCGAAACCAAGTAACTGAGTGGCTAACAAGCTAACAGAGAAATTTGATCAAATAATTCTTATCTAAGGGATAAATCACTATGACCATCAAAGTAGGCATTAACGGCTTTGGCCGTATGGGTAGACTCTCACTCAGAGCTGCATTCGATTGGAAGGAGATCGAATTTGTTCAGATTAATGACCCGGCTGGCGACGCTGCTACACTCTCGCATCTGTTAAATTTTGACTCCGTACACGGTATTTGGGCTCATCAAGCAAGTAGTGAAGGTTCAAGCATACTTATCGGTGAGCATACGATTCCTTGCACACAAAATAAGACGATCTCTGAAACCGATTGGTCAGGCTGCGATATTGTTATCGAAGCGTCCGGCAAAATGAAGAGCAAGCAGGTACTTCAGGCCTATCTCGATCAGGGTGTGAAGCGCGTTGTCGTGACCGCTCCGGTCAAAGAAGAGGGTGTACTAAATATTGTGATGGGTGTGAACGATGACCTGTATGACCCAGAGGTCTACCCGATTATTACTGCTGCATCATGCACAACAAACTGCCTGGCGCCGGTGGTTAAAGTGATCCATGAAAGTCTAGGTATTAAACATGGCTCAATGACAACTATTCACGATATTACCAATACCCAGACCATTCTCGATGCGCCCCATAAGGATCTGCGACGTGCACGAGCCTGTGGTATGAGCCTGATTCCAACCACCACCGGTTCAGCTACGGCGATCACTCATATCTTTCCAGAGTTAAAAGGTAAGTTAAACGGTCATGCGGTACGTGTTCCATTAGCCAATGCATCGATCACTGACTGTGTATTCGAACTAGAAAAAGAAAGCTCGGTAGAAGAAGTGAACGCTCTATTAAAAAGTGCTTCTGAAGAAGCACTACAAGGCATACTCGGTTACGAAGAGCGGCCACTGGTTTCTATCGATTACAAAACCGATCCTCGTTCAGCCATCATTGATGCGCCTTCAACTATGCTGGTTAACGGCACTCAACTTAAGCTTTATGTGTGGTATGACAATGAATGGGGCTATGCCAATCGAACAGCTGAGCTGGTTCGTAAAGTCGGCCTCATCGACCAGAAAATTAATCACTAAGGCCATATTTGAAAACCATGAATATCAATAAACTCTCACCAGAAATTAAGCAATACCTGGTCGTAACAGGTAACTATTGGGCTTTCACGCTCACCGATGGCGCTTTGAGGATGTTAGTCGTATTGCACTTTCATGGCTTGGGTTACAGCCCGCTCGAAATTGCCATGCTGTTCTTGTTTTACGAGATCTTTGGTGTCATCACCAACCTTTTTGGTGGCTGGTTGGGCGCACATTTGGGGCTCAACAAAACCATGAATATTGGTCTGGCTCTGCAGGTGCTCGCATTGGCAATGCTGCTCGTTCCTGCCACTTTGCTCACAGTGCCTTGGGTCATGGCTGCTCAGGCTCTCTCAGGCATTGCTAAAGACCTGAACAAGATGAGTGCGAAAAGCTCGATCAAGCTGCTGGTTCCAAAAGATGCGCAAACTACACTGTATAAGTGGGTGGCAATTCTAACCGGATCTAAGAATGCCTTGAAAGGTGTCGGCTTCTTTTTAGGCGGCGCTTTACTGGCCACTCTCGGTTTTCAAGGTGCCGTTCTTGCTATGGCGCTAAGCTTGTTTGTGGTTTGGCTGGGTAGCATGTTTGCCTTAAAACAAGACTTAGGCAAGGCAAAGAACAAACCGAAGTTCACTGAAATATTTTCTAAAAGTCGGGCAATCAACGCCCTCTCAGCAGCTCGCTTATTTCTGTTTGGTGCCAGAGATGTTTGGTTCGTGGTTGCCTTGCCCGTTTATCTAGCGAGCGAGTTCGGCTGGAACCATTGGTCTGTAGGAGGCTTTCTTGCAAGCTGGGTAATCGCCTATGGTTTAGTGCAGTCCTTTGCCCCCAAGATTACGCAAAGCTCGACCAAGCGCGCCCCCGATGGCCATAGCGCGCTCGGCTGGGCGCTGCCTCTAATGCTGATACCCGCGGGCATCGCACTAGCCTTATCGAGCTCGCTTTCAGCACAGCTGGTGATCGTAATAGGTTTACTCGCCTTCGGCGCCCTGTTTGCTATAAATTCTTCTTTGCACAGCTACCTGATTGTGAGTTACGCCAGTGACGATGGCGTATCCTTAGATGTGGGTTTCTACTATATGGCCAATGCCATGGGCAGGCTAGTTGGCACCGTACTATCAGGTTGGATTTTCCAGTCTTATGGCCTTGAAGCATGTTTATGGGTATCGAGTACATTTATCGCCCTTTCGGCGACCATTTCACTTGCTCTTCCCAAACATAAAACGAACACAGTAAACACTTAAGCTTGAGCCTACGGTTCATGACTGTAAACTAGACCGCTTTCTTATTTGAACGGCCACAATTGTTATGAAAATGAATACCCGTGTTACGCTTATTTGTCTCTTGTTATCTCTGCCTTTGACTTGGTATACCTATCAACAAGATCAGAACTCCAAAGAAAGCCCGCAAAGCGACGAGCTCCTACAACAAGGAAGCATATATGAACGCCCTTACTCTCCGAGCTTTGGTCCTGCTGAGGCTAAAGTCACCATCGTTGAGTTTTTCGACCCAGCATGTGGTGCTTGCAGAGCTTTTTACCCTCTCGTAAAAGAGATTCAAGCAAGACATGAAAAGGATGTACGCATCGTACTTCGGTATGCAACCTTTCACCAAGGCTCTGAAGCTATCGTTAGAATGCTTGAAGCTGCGCGACTCCAAAACAAGTTCAAAGAGGTACTTGAAGCACTACTCATAGCCCAAGCCGAATGGACGGTTAACCATAAAGTTGTTGCGGATAAAGCTTGGCCTATTGCCGAAGCAGCGGGTTTAGATATTACACAGGCGAAAGCCGATATGACTTCAGATGAGATAAGCGCTCGCCTTCAACGGGAGAAGGACGATATTCGAGCTTTGCAAGTTAGCAAGACACCAACCTTTTTTGTTAATGAACAAGCGCTCCCCAAGTTTGGATCACAAGAGCTATACGATTTAGTTACCAAGGAACTCGCTAAATAATAATTGAGGTCAGAGTAAAAAATAATTTTTTACTCTGACCTCAATTTTAGTTCTCGCAACGCTTGGCTTTGGTAACCCAAGTAATAAACTCATGGGCAGGCATTGGTTTGGCGTGGTAATAGCCTTGCACGGATGAAACATTCTTCTCGGCAAGAATTTCCAGTTGCTCACGGGTCTCAACCCCTTCGGCAACAACCCTCAATCCGAAGCTTTGTGACAAAGAAACAATCGCATCAATAATCGCTGTCCCTTTGCTCTCTATCTGTTTGATAAAACTTCGGTCTATTTTCAACTCATCAATTGGAAAGGAGTGCAGATAAGCCAAAGAGGAATATCCAGTACCAAAATCATCGACAGAGAATCTAAAACCTTTGCTCTTAAGCGACTGCATTTTTTCAACAATCATCTCAACGTTTTCCATCAGCATACTTTCAGTGATTTCCAATTTAAACTTCGAGGTAGGTAGCGAAAACTCATCTACCACTAGTTTAATGCGTTCCTCCAAATCAACGTCGAATTGGCATGCGCTGATATTAATTGCCATCGTACACCTATCATGAGACGCTCCAGTCTCTTTTAGTGCAACGATCAACTCACATGATTCGCGCAGGACAATCTCTTGAATACGATGGATCGCGCCGGTCTGCTCAGCAATAGGAATAAATTTGTCGGGGCTAATTACCCCTTCCTCTGGGTGAATCCAGCGTACCAGAGCTTCTGCTCCTACTAAGGCTCCCCCCATATCCAACTGGGGCTGAAAGTAAGCTTCAAACTCATTCTTTGATATCGCTGCTTCAATATCACGCTCAATTCTTAATTGAAGGTCAGCCATTCTTTGCAACTCAGGGTCAAAGAATGCGTAGCGGTTACCACCTGCCTTTTTGGCTTTATACATCGCGGAGTCAGCACGTTTCAAAATTTCACTGGCGGAAACTGCTTTTTCATGGATCAAACAAATACCAATACTCGCACGCACGGCATAGTGAGCGTCCTGAAGAGTCAAGGTTTGCGAGAACACGTCTAATAAACTTTCAGCCAGCTTACTTGCTTCACGATGC
>NZ_LWFE01001223.1:0-5564 GCF_001635675.1 Oleiphilus sp. HI0061
CATTTAGGAGAATGGGACCATGTCTCTATCTAAAGACGATATTTTAAATGCAATCGCTGAAATGAGCGTAATGGACGTTGTTGAACTAGTTGAAGCAATGGAAGAGAAATTCGGCGTATCTGCAGCTGCTGCTGTAGCTGCTGCTCCTGCTGCTGGCGGTGACGCTGGTGGTGCTGCTGCCGCTGAACAGACTGAGTTTGACGTTGTTCTTGCTGGCGCTGGCGATAAGAAAGTTAACGTAATCAAAGCAGTTCGTGCTCTTACAGGTCTTGGCCTTAAAGAAGCGAAAGCAATGGTTGATGGTGCTCCATCTACTGTTAAAGAAGGCGTTAGCAAAGACGACGCTGAAGCTGCTAAGAAAGAGCTTGAGGAAGCTGGCGCATCTGTTGAAGTTAAGTAACTATAATTATAGTTATTTGATGCATGCAGAAGCACACGCATCCTAACGAAATTGGCTGGTAGCATTTGCTGCCGGCCTTTTTCTGTTGTTAGTTAGTAGATAGCTTTCATTATATTGATGCTAACAAGCATCATAGAACAAACTATAAGAAGGTTTGTTAGAAAGGAATATTTGGCAAAGCCTTGAGCATGCAATAAGTATCTCTTTCTAAACATAGCCTGTTATTAAACGGTGTCAACCGTTCAACAATTCAGACCGTTAAGTCACAAAACTGGGGAATATAAATGGCCTACTCGTATACAGAGAAAAAGCGTATTCGTAAAGAATTTGGCGTGTTACCAACCGTCATGGATGTGCCGTATCTTTTGTCTATTCAAATAGACTCGTACTTAAGCTTCTTGCAGAGTGACAATGACCCAGAGTCTCGTGACGATGTTGGTCTTCACGCTGCATTCAAGTCAGTTTTTCCAATTTTGAGCTTCTCAGGTAATGCTGCATTAGAATATGTGAGCTACCGTTTGGGTGAACCCGCATTTGACGTAAAAGAGTGTATTCAGCGTGGTGTAACATACGCAGCTCCATTGCGTGTTAAGGTTCGATTGATTATTTATGATAAAGAATCATCAAATAAAGCAATCAAAGACATCAAAGAGCAAGAAGTATACATGGGCGAAATGCCGCTCATGACCGAAAATGGTACATTTGTTGTTAACGGTACTGAGCGTGTAATCGTCTCTCAGTTGCATCGTTCTCCAGGCGTATTTTTTGATCACGATAAGGGTAAAACACACTCTTCTGGTAAGTTGTTACACTCTGCTCGTGTTATTCCTTACCGTGGTTCATGGTTGGACTTTGAGTTTGACCCGAAAGACAACGTTTTTGTTCGTATTGACCGACGTCGTAAACTACCTGCATCGATCTTGCTACGTGCGCTTGAATACAGCACACAAGAAATTCTTGAAATGTTCTTCGATACCAGTGCATTCGTTATTTCCGGCGAGAGCTGTAAGCTAGAGTTGGTGCCTGCTCGCCTACGTGGTGAGCTTGCAAGTTTCGAAATTAAAGATGCTGACGGTAAGGTTATCGTTGAAGAAGGTCGTCGTATTACTGCGCGTCATATCAGACAGCTTGAGAAGCTTGGTAATCACCTTGAAGTTCCACGTGAGTACCTACACGGCAAGGTGACAGCGAAAGACTTGATCAATGAAGAAACTGGCGAATTGGTTGTTGAGTGTAATACCGAAATCACTGATGAAGTGATCGATACAATTATTGAAGCGGGTATCGAATCGTTCGAGACGATTTATACGAACGAACTAGATTGCGGCCCGTTCATGTCTGATACGCTAAGAATCGATCCGACAAGTAATCAGCTTGAAGCTCTGGTAGAGATTTATCGTATGATGCGTCCTGGTGAGCCGCCAACTAAGGATTCAGCAGAGAACCTGTTCAAGAACTTGTTCTTTACTTCTGAGCGCTACGATCTTTCTGCAGTAGGCCGCATGAAGTTTAATCGCCGTATCGGACGTAGCGATGAGACGGGCGAAGGCGTACTGTCAAATGAAGATATTATCGATGTCTTGAAAACATTGATCGATATTCGAAATGGTAAGGGTGAAGTTGATGATATCGATCACTTGGGTAACCGTCGTATTCGATCTGTAGGTGAAATGGCAGAGAACCAATTCCGTGTTGGTTTGGTTCGTGTTGAAAGAGCTGTACGTGAGCGTTTGAGCATGGCTGAGTCTGATGGTCTAATGCCACAAGACTTGATCAATGCTAAGCCTGTCGCTGCAGCCGTTAAAGAATTCTTTGGTTCTAGCCAGTTATCTCAGTTTATGGATCAGAACAACCCGCTTTCTGAGGTGACTCATAAGCGTCGTGTATCAGCATTAGGCCCAGGTGGTTTGACTCGTGAGCGTGCTGGTTTTGAGGTTCGAGATGTACACCCGACTCACTACGGTCGCGTTTGTCCTATCGAAACGCCTGAAGGTCCAAACATCGGTTTGATTAACTCTTTGGCAACCTACGCACGAACTAACTCTTTTGGCTTCTTAGAGAGTCCGTATAGAAAAGTTGTTGACAGTGTTGTAACAGACGAGATCGAGTATCTGTCAGCAATTGAAGAAAGTGGCTTCATTATCGCACAGGCTAGTGCTGTTGTTAGTGAAGACGGTAAGCTAACTGAAGAGCTTGTTAACGTTCGATATAAAAACGAATTTACAGTAACGCCACCTGAGAAGGTTAACTATATGGACGTGTCACCACGTCAGGTAGTATCGGTAGCAGCTTCTTTGATTCCTTTCTTGGAACACGATGATGCGAACCGTGCTTTGATGGGGTCAAACATGCAGCGTCAGGCTGTTCCAACCCTACGTGCTGAAAAGCCATTGGTTGGTACGGGTATTGAGCGAATTGTTGCTCAGGACTCTGGTGTATGTGTCGTTGCAGATCGAGGTGGTGTAATCGAACGTGTCGATGCAGGCCGAATTGTTGTTCGTGTTAACGATGATGAGACTGCACAAGGCGACGCAGGTGTAGATATCTACAACCTAACGAAATATGTTCGTTCAAACCAAAATACTTGTATAAATCAACAGCCTTTGGTTAAGCAGGGTGAGCAAATTTCTCGTGGTGACGTACTTGCTGATGGTCCTTCGGTTGATATGGGTGAGCTGGCTTTGGGTCAGAACATGCGTATCGCCTTTATGCCTTGGAACGGTTACAACTTTGAGGATTCGATCCTTGTATCTGAGCGTGTAGTTCAAGAAGACCGTTTCACAACTATCCATATTCAGGAATTGACTTGTGTTGCGCGTGATACCAAGTTAGGTAGCGAAGATATTACTGCCGATATTCCGAATGTTGGTGAGAACGCACTTTCCAAGCTGGATGAGTCGGGTATCGTTTATATCGGTGCTGAGGTGGGTGCTGGTGATATTCTTGTTGGTAAGGTAACACCTAAGGGCGAAACCCAGTTAACGCCTGAAGAAAAGCTACTTAGAGCAATCTTCGGTGAAAAAGCATCTGATGTTAAGGATACTTCACTGCGAGTTTCTACAGGAACGCGTGGTACGGTAATCGACGTTCAGGTCTTTACTCGTGACGGTGTTGAGAAAGATCAGCGTTCGAAAGATATTGAAAACGATCAGCTTGATAAGTTCCGTAAAGATTTGAAAGATGAGTATCGCATTGTTCAGGGCGCAACTTATGAGCGTCTTACAAAAGCTTTGCTTGGTCAGTCTGTAATTTCTGCGCCAGGTTTGAAGAAGGGCGATACCCTTAGTGAAGATTACCTTAAAGGCTTAGAGCCTAGCGATTGGTTCACAATTCGTATGTCTGAAGACTCTCTAAATGAGATGTTGGAGAAGGCAGAGGCGCAATTGGAAGATCGTCGTAAAGATCAGGAAGAGCGCTTCGAAGTTAAGAAGGGTAAGCTTCAGACTGGTGATGATCTCGCACCGGGTGTACTGAAAATAGTTAAGGTTTACGTTGCGATCAAACGTCGTATTCAGCCTGGTGATAAGATGGCTGGACGACACGGGAACAAGGGTGTTATCTCGGTTATTATGCCAGTTGAAGATATGCCATATGATGAGCATGGTAACCCAGTAGATATTGTACTTAACCCGCTAGGTGTTCCGTCTCGAATGAACGTCGGTCAGGTACTGGAAACACACTTGGGTTGTGCTGCAAAAGGTCTTGGTAAGAAAATTGACCTTATGATTAAACAGCAGAAAGAAGTGCAAGAACTACGTGGCCTACTGGATCAAATCTATAACGGTGTTGCTGATAAGAAAGAAGCGTTGGATACCTTTAGTGATGAAGAGATTCTAGAGCTGGCACATAACCTTCGCGGTGGTGTTCCAATGGCGACTCCTGCTTTTGATGGTGCGAAAGAGTCTCAGATTAAAGAGCTTCTTCGTCTAGCCGGTCTTGATGATAGTGGTCAGGTTCAATTATATGATGGTCGTACTGGGGACTCTTTTGATCGTCCAGTTACCGTTGGCTATATGTATATCCTTAAGTTGAACCACTTGATTGATGACAAGATGCACGCTCGTTCTACGGGTTCATACAGCCTTGTTACTCAGCAGCCATTGGGCGGTAAAGCTCAGTTTGGTGGTCAGCGCTTCGGTGAGATGGAAGTATGGGCGCTAGAAGCTTACGGTGCTGCTTATACGCTACAGGAAATGCTTACGGTTAAATCTGATGATGTTAACGGCCGTACCAAGATGTATAAGAACATCGTTGATGGTGATCACCGTATGGAGCCTGGCATGCCAGAATCATTCAACGTACTTGTTAAAGAAATTCGCTCGCTTGGTATTGATATCGAGCTGGAATCAGAGTAGTTCGCAAGTCAATACAAACAATTACGCGGAGGCGAGCGCTTCTAGATGAAGCGTTCGCGGATAGATAACTCCAATTGGAGCAAAACCGATGAAAGATTTATTAAACCTATTAAAAAACCAAAATCAAACTCAGGAATTCGACTCAATTCGTATTGGCTTGTCGTCTCCAGAAATGATCCGATCTTGGTCATACGGTGAAGTTAAGAAGCCAGAAACGATTAACTATCGTACATTCAAGCCAGAGCGTGATGGCTTATTTTGTGCCAAAATTTTCGGTCCTATCAAGGACTATGAGTGCTTGTGTGGTAAGTACAAGCGCCTTAAGCATCGTGGTGTAATTTGTGAGAAGTGTGGTGTAGAAGTTGCGCTTGCTAACGTAAGACGTGACCGTATGGCTCATATCGAACTAGCTAGCCCAGTTGCTCACATCTGGTTTTTGAAGTCTTTGCCGTCACGTATTGGTATGCTTTTAGATATGACTTTGCGTGATATCGAGCGAGTATTGTATTTCGAATCATACATGGTTATTGATCCGGGTATGAGTACGCTTGAGCACGGTCAGCTACTTAGTGACGAACAATATTACGAGGCACTTGAAGAGTTCGGTGATGAGTTCGACGCTAAGATGGGTGCAGAAGCGATTCAAAGCTTACTGCAGAACATCAATCTAGAAGAAGAGATTGAGCGTTTAAGAGAAGAGATTCCAGCGACTAACTCAGAAACAAAAATTAAGAAGCTATCTAAGCGTCTTAAATTATTAGAGTCTTTCCACAGCTCAGGNAATAACCCTGAGTGGATGGTCTTGAAGG
>NZ_LWFE01001224.1:0-2396 GCF_001635675.1 Oleiphilus sp. HI0061
TGTCCCGGCAACCGCTCGGTGCTTTAAGCGAGCGATAGTGATGCCTAACCTTGTCCCGCCTGTTGTTAACACAGAAATGGCACTTGCTTATAAAGCCAGAATTGAAAACGCTATACCTGAAGGAGTCGATTTCACTCCCTTAATGACCCTATATCTGACAAACGATACAAAGCCCGAAGACATTACTCGCGCCAAGCAAGCGGGCATTATTGCAGCCAAGCTTTACCCAGCAGGAGCAACAACCAATTCCGATGCTGCAGTTTCAGCCTTGAACGAGCTTTACCCGGTTTTTGAGGCAATGCAAGCTTGCGACATGTTATTACTGATTCACGGTGAAGTGACCTCTCATGAGGTTGATATCTTTGATCGGGAAAAGTTTTTTATTGAACAACACCTAGCCCCTATCACCGAAAAATTTACCGAGCTAAGAGTTGTTTTTGAGCATATCACAACCTCTGAAGCTGCTCAGTTTGTACAAGCAGGCTCAGACAAACTGGCCGCAACGATCACTCCCCAACACCTGCTCCTTAATCGTAATGACCTGCTCGTAGGCGGTATTCGGCCCCATAACTTCTGCCTACCTGTACTTAAACGCAACACCCACCAAACAGCGCTTAGAGAAGCTGTAAAGAGTGGCTCAAGCAAATTCTTCCTTGGAACCGACTCAGCACCTCACGAAAAGGCGAAAAAAGAGTCATCTTGCGGCTGTGCTGGCTGCTACAGTGCCTGGAGCGCTATAGAGCTTTATGCGCAAGTATTTGAGGACCTTGGAGCGATCGACAAGTTCGAAGGCTTTGCCAGCCATCACGGCCCAGATTTTTACCAACTACCACGCAATACCAGTACTATCACACTTCAAAAAGAAGAATGGACCATCCCGGAGCAAATCATTCTCCCTAATGGCAATCCAATTGTTCCTTTTTATGCCGGGCAAACAGTTAACTGGAAGCTAAAAACAAAATAACTCCAGATCTCACCGTCTTGGCCGATATAAGCCAAGACGCCGCTGATTGCGGTCGTTATTTTTTCTACAAACATTGTAGAAATACGTAAGCATACTAGACTTATTCAAACAAGCTAAAACGATTGCTTCTAGTGACACTGAGGCCAGACTTGCTCGCTAAATAGGCTCGTCTTGTCGTTCGCACTCGAAACATTTTAGCGCTCGGTTCTTACACTGGTGATAAAGGTCACTCAATGAAATATGAATACGCTTGTCTGCTTTTCCTGCAGGTTCTCGCAACTGGCTGGCTAGTCATCGCACCGCCGCTACCAAGCTACGTCATCGTTCCCTTAGTGTTCATGACAATGATCGTTGGCTTTATGATTTGGCAACGCATTGAGCGATCTTTAGTGCCCTATGACCAAACACCGCGAGCAAAACGGGCGGCAAGAGAAAAGCAGGCGCAAATTGAGTTATTCGATAAAATCCACCATATGATGGATGAAAAAATTGCGCTTATCGCCCAGCTTGCAGAGGATACTGAAAAACTTACACACTCGCTTTCTGACGATACGACACAAACTGCAGAGACAATCGAACGGGCAGACAGCTATGCTAAATCATTATCAAAATCTTTAGATGAAAACCTTGAGCCCAGCACACTAGAAAGCCTCAACAACTTTGGAGAAGTTTCGAATCAGGCCTTAGCCCAGCTGATTCAGCAATTTGAAAACATTCAGGCGGCTTCTGTTACTTTAAACCAGAACTTTGACGATATTGATGCACGTTTTCATGAAGTAGTTGAGCATCTAGAAGATATAAACAAGATCAACTCACAAACCAACCTCCTTGCGCTCAATGCCGCGATTGAAGCCGCTCGAGCAGGCGATGCAGGAAGAGGGTTTAGCGTTGTTGCAGATGAAGTGCGCACGCTTTCAGTTCAAACAGATGATTTTAATGACAAGATCAGCGCTAAACTGGCAGAAACCGAAACCATGTTCAAAGAGTCTGTTGAGTGTCTGGATATTGCTGCCCAAGCCGACCTATCCAACACCCACCAAGCAAAGGAGACATTGCTAAGCTTATGGGAGCATTTGCAACCTGAGGACCCAGAAAATAATCCCAACCTGCCCTTGATCGCCTCTCTCAAAGAGGAAATAGAGCAGTTATATAACATTTCAAATACCGAGAAACTGTCCAGCGATGCAATTCAACAGAAAGCATACAAAGTTTATCAGGATTCGCAGCACTTCAAGGACTTCTTCGGTCCTATATTGAGTGATTTCAAGCAGCTATATAGCTGTAAAGACGAAGACCAGCAAGAAATTCTCCGACGCGCACTCTCTAAGCGAGTAAATAAAATCCCCTAAGTCTTACTTTTACTGGTACAGACAAGACAAAGCTATTACGTAATGTTAATATCACTTTCACACAAAGTTACAATTCTTTAGTT
>NZ_LWFE01001225.1:0-1818 GCF_001635675.1 Oleiphilus sp. HI0061
TCATTATTCCAAACAGAAAAAAACCAATGGGCATCTTTTATTTTATCTGACAACTTTCCTTCTATCGTGAAAAGGTCAAGATCTGTACTATTTTTCAACAATGATTGCAGGAACTCTCGTGAACTTACACGTGTCTCATATCTGAAACGGGATAGCTTTTTATTTGCACACTCGACCTGTGACGCTCCCGTTGAGAGATACCAGTGCAATAAAAACAAAGTCGTCAAGCGCTGTTGACCATCCAGTAAAATAAGCGAATCATCCCGCACAGAGCCATATATAAAGTCCAGATCTTCGCTTCTGGAAGTATCATTGATCATATCAAATAAGTGCCTGACAAAACCCTTTCTGATCTCAGCAGCCTTATCACTATCTCGTCCCTGGGCATAGTCACGTTGGATGATCGGTATTTCTACATCATAAACGTCTAAAAGCTTCCAAAACGTCTGTTTGATACTCATTTCATCCCCTCCATAGATGTGTAATACGAAAAGCAATCTATCAACGCTTTCCGATACGCTAGCCTGTCATCTCTAGACCACTTGTGCATTTGCGATACATTACTGCTGAAATATTTGGAAAATACCTGCTTAGTCGCCAGCGGTATAAAATGACTACCTTCACCATCCCCTTGCTTTTCATAATCAATGATCATCTGGCGCTTAACAGAGAATATTTCATTGCCTATACCTCTGTTGACCTTATCTGACAGCAGACACAAGTTATCCAAAGAGTCCTTCTCTTCTTCTCTAAAATCTCCTACTGTCTCTGCTAAACGCTTCAAATACTCATCTAGAGTATTACCTGCATCATCGTTCTTCGATTCAGCCAAGCGGTACCAATTATCGAGTAATACTTCCAATTCTTCAGATGATTTTCTCGGAATATCTGTTGATTTCAATATGCCTTTTTGATCGGAGTACCAAATAGCTATTTGCTTATCATCTTTAACTGGCTTGGCGTTCTGTGCATGTATATGCTCGATATCCCAATTAACACGGCGATAAGTATTGAAAGACAATCGCGTCTTTCCAAGTCGATGTACACATATATTTAAAAGCGTAAACACGGAAATGATTTTCTGTCTATCTTTAGAGACTCCGTATTGCAAACGAGAGAAATCCAGTGACTTTCCATCATCACCTTTGAAATAGCTGGTCAATGTTTTACCAACAATTGACTTTAAGGACTCGATAAATTCGCTCTTGCTACGTTGATCTGCTAATTTCCAAAGATCCTGAATACTGCAAATCTTTCTCGTAATTAGAAAGCCTGTCAGGTGATATAGCTCATCGTTCCGATACCACTCCAATAATCGGAAGTAGCCTTGCTTTATTCGATGCCAAAGTTCCAAGACTCCAACACGTTTATCAGCCGCATTCTTCAATGCCACATCAAAATAATTAAACGCATATAGAGGGTCATAACTAGCGGACTGCTGATTACTAGCTGCTTTCGTCTTTCCACTGATCAAATCGAATAGCAATTCGATACGGTTCCCCGATTCTATATCTCTATTGCTTGTTTGCAGAAATGCCCAAAATTCATCATCCTGTAAGCCATGTTCAATCATATCCCACTGCTGAGCCATTTCAGCCTGTTGTAACTGAAGAACCGCTGCATTATTGGGATCGGCGACATGATGAATAAACAGCGCCTTTATGAGCTCTGCATTCGTTAGCGGGATTTTTCCACTGTTGATGCGCATAAATATATTGATTGACTGCTCTTTATCCAAGAGTGACTCATTTTCCTTCGCCGCATACCAAATGACCTGCGTATGGTAAAGCAGCTTGTCATGCCACCGCTTTCGAGCCT
>NZ_LWFE01001226.1:0-3226 GCF_001635675.1 Oleiphilus sp. HI0061
GGCAACAACCGCGAAGCCTCGACCTGCATCCCCAGCCATCGATGCCTGAATCGCAGCGTTCAAAGATAGAATGTTGGTCTGGTCGGCAATGTCGTTGATCAAGGATACGATATCCCCGATTTCCTGAGATGATTCACCCAAGCGTTTGATACGTTTTGATGTTTCTTGAATCTGCTCACGAATAGTGTCCATGCCGTGGATGGTATTTTGTACCACTTCAGCACCTTTCTTCGCGATGGTTACCGATCTTTCCGCAACCGAAGTAGACTCTGCAGCGTTAGATGATACTTGGTCGATAGACACCGCCATTTCGTTAACCGCGGCAGAAGCACCCGCAATTTCTTGCGCCTGATGCTCTGAAGATTCAGCCAGCTGCATCGCTGTGCCCTGTGTTTCCTGGGCTGATGAAGCAACCTGTAAGGCGGTATCACGAATAGCTTTTACCAAGCCACGCATTTGGTCGATCGCGAAGTTAATCGAGTCAGCAATTGCACCCGTGAAATCCTCGGTTACTGTTGCTTCTGTTGTCAGGTCACCATCAGCAAGGTCGGCAAGTTCATCAAGTAAACGTAAGATTGCGTTTTGGTTCTGTTCGTTCTGTTCTTCCGTCATTTGCAGACGATTTTGAGATTCGCGGTATAAGTACCAGCCAGCATAAACAATCAACATGATGATTAGCGCTAGAATGATATAAGCCGTATTCGGGTTAAAGAAGCGGTCATCAGCCTGGTTTTGGAACTGGTTCGATAGAGTAGATGTATCTTTTTTCAGTGCGATAGAATTTTCGAAGATAGAGTTAGCAGCGTTACGTACTTTGAATAGTTCGGGAGAGGTTTCAAGTATCGCTTTAACGTTACTGTCGACAAACTCAAAGAGCTCGGCGATCGCTTCAAGGCCGTAGATAGCATCTTCGTCAGTTACCTGAGAAATCTGCATAGCCTCATTGCCTTCAAACATGGAGTTCATTACACGTCCGAATAGTGTCGCATCTTCACCGAAGCGGTTGGCTGCAATAGCGGCATCTTCATCACCCGTAAGGATGTTGTTAACACTACGTACAATACGTTCTGCACGAAGAGACTGACGTTCAGCAACTGAGATCTGGTCTGCGGGAGCATCGTTCTCAAGTAGAATCATGACCACGTCTTCATACTCAATCTGGAGCTGAGGAATGGTTTCGTTTAATGTTTCAGCGATCTGGTGCAGGGTCAAAACCGTTTCCTTGTTTTCCAGGATACGGTCAGCATTGCTTTTTACTGTTTTCCACAGGTCGGTTACACCGGCGTCATCAGCAAGGTTTGATGGCGGCAAGCCGGTTTCATCATTACCTTGGTTGATTAACTGTAGCTTGTTTTCAAAGTCATCTCTAGACTTCTTCAACTGATCAAAGGCCTCTTCTTTACCGGCAGCAGCTTCAGTTGCGTTCTTTGCGACCTCTTGAGACAGTACGCGCAAATCACTAGCGTGACTGGCATATTCGACATCGTAGTTACCGTCTCTAGTGATAAAATATGAAACAACTAAAAGCGAAATCAATAACACGATCAGCGCTGAGCCCACTAAAAGAATTTGTGAGTTGGCGCTCTGGTCTGTGCTAAATTTTCCAGATATGATTTTCATTTCCTGGCTCCCGGCCTTGTACGATCTAGTGTTTGTTTTTCAATTTACTGCTTTCAAATGATGAGCAGCGTTACTACCTGACTGCAACATCAAGAAACTTTTTATTGTTTGTCAGTGTGAAGGTATCAAATACATTCCATTGACTATTGTTCTTTTCAAATGCGCCTTTTATAAAAGGCTGGATTGACTTTTCTAATAGTGAGTTAGCATTCTTTTGAAAGCTATCAGCTGAAAAGTACTGCATGCCGTGAACGCTATCTACGACAAAGCCGCTAAGAATCTCACCGTGCTCGACGATTAAGACTCGTTTATCTCTGCTCTTTTTGGAGCTGGATTCAACATCAAAAAATAAGGCTAAATCCATGATTGGAAGTAGACGGCCACGTACGTTTGCTACACCAAGCATCCAGTTTCGTACACCTGGAACAGAGGTGTACTTGGGTAGGTGCAGGATTTCAGATACTGAACCCATTGGAGCAACGAACTGAGTGTTGGCAATCGTAAAGCCGATACCATTCCATAACTCTACAGCTTCGTCTTGCGCAGGCAGCCCCGCAGCGTACTTAACGCTACGGTTTACGATGTCAGCTAGAATATCAAAGGGGCTAGCTTGCTTGGCAGAAGATGCGCTCATGCTCTGTTAATACCCTAACCCAGCAATTCGTTGATAGTTTGAATCAGGCTACTTTCTGACACAGGTTTTACAAGATATCCTTTGGCGCCTTGGCGTGTACCCCATACCCGGTCTGTTTCCTGGTCTTTTGTTGTCACGATAATTACCGGAATTTCAGCAGTTTCAGTTGCTCGAGTTAATTGTCGAGTGGCCTGAAAACCATTTAAACCTGGCATCACGACATCCATCAGGATTAGGTCAGGTTGTTCTGCTCTCGCAACAGCAACGCCATCAGCACCATTATCAGCGGTAATCACCTCATGATTGTTGCTTTCTAGAATGGTTGAAATTTTACGAATCTCTGTAGGCGAGTCGTCCACGATCAAAATGCGAGCCATAATTCCTCCTGGCAAAATACTACTCTTTGTAAACCGAAATAATTAGCTGACTTGGCTATTCGGCATATGGGTGCGAATAGTATTCAATAATTCATCTTTACTAAATGGTTTGGTTAAATATTGGTCTGACCCAACGATACGACCTTTCGCCTTATCAAAAAGACCATCCTTACTGGACAGCATTATGACGGGGGTAGACTTGAAGGCACTGTTATTTTTTATCAGCGCACAGGTTTGATAACCATCCAGCCTAGGCATCATGATATCAACAAATATTATATCGGGGTGGGAGTCTGCTATCTTAGCGAGCGCATCAAAACCATCTGTAGCGGTGATGACGGTACAGCCAACTTTTTTTAGCAGAGTCTCTGCGGTACGACGAATAGTCTTACTATCGTCGATAACCATAATTTTAAGGTTTTCGAAATTATCTTCCATTATCCAGCAGCCTAAGGCACTTGAAGAACAATTAGCGTCGGGTCTGACATGTCTTGTACGCGACGCACTACGATATTCCAAGCCTGAACTTGTCAAACCTGGTATTTACTTTTCACGGTCACGATACAAAATTCGGCGACCATTATTTCACTATAGA
>NZ_LWFE01001227.1:0-1324 GCF_001635675.1 Oleiphilus sp. HI0061
CTGTGTCATTGGTACTCATATATCTGAAGAAAAAATCTTTATCTAAATCAATCAAACATGAAAGTGCCTGATTTCGGCACTTCACGTATCTTAAAAGAGAATAGACGTGATCAATGCATCGCAACGTGCCAACTTTAGTAATATTCTAAGCGACGCGGCAGAAAAAATAGGTATTACTCTAAATGAAGAGCAGAATGGCCTTTTACTCGACTATTTAGAGTTATTGATCAAATGGAATAAAGCCTACAATCTGACGGCTATTCGTGACCCGGAAGAAATGTTGATTAAACATCTGGTCGACTCGCTTAGCATTGCTCCTTATATAAAAGGTCAGGACATCGCTGATATCGGTACCGGCCCTGGATTACCCGGTATACCGATGGCCATCTTGTTTCCAGAAAAGCGCTTTTTGCTGGTCGACAGCAATGGTAAAAAGACACGCTTTTTGACTCAGAGTAAGATTACACTTTCGCTAGCCAATATCGAAATAGTGCATGGACGTGTAGAGAGTGTTGCGCAGGATAAACAATTTGACCAAATTATGTCACGCGCATTTACAGCGCTAGATAATATGGTAAAACTATGTAAGCACTTACTTACTGAAAAGGGTGAGTTTTTAGCAATGAAAGGTTTGCATCCAAAAGATGAGATTAATGCACTGCCAATAGATTATCATGTTAAAAACGCAATTAAGTTATGTGTTCCCGCTTGTGAAGAGGACAGGCATTTAATTATCATAGAGAAAACTTCAGCGTAATAAGCATATTGCTATTGAAAGCGTCTATAAGTGAGGGTTACACAGTGCCAGCGAAAATCTATGCGATTACTAACCAGAAGGGGGGGGTTGGAAAAACGACCACCACTGTAAATCTTGCTGCATCGCTGGCTGCGACCAAACGCAGAATTCTCCTTATTGATCTTGATCCGCAGGGAAACGCAACTATGGGTAGCGGGATCAGCAAGAATGAAATTGAATATACGGCCTATGATGTACTGACCAAAAAGGCCGATGTTCAAGAGGTCATTACGCGTTCAGTCGTTGGTAAATACGATGTTATTCCTTCCAATGGCGATCTGACTGCAGCGGAAGTCGAGCTCCTTAATGAGATTGGCCGTGAACATAGACTGAAGCAAGCCTTAAAATCTATTCGTGATGATTATGAATTCGTCTTGATCGACTGTCCTCCTTCTCTAAATATGCTAACCGTTAATGCCTTATCAGCGTCGGACGGCGTTATCATTCCAATGCAATGCGAATATTATGCGCTAGAAGGCTTGGCCGCATTAATGAATACGGTTGAGCAGATTAGAGAAACCATCAATC
>NZ_LWFE01001228.1:0-3755 GCF_001635675.1 Oleiphilus sp. HI0061
GGCGATGAGTTTGTGTTGATATTGCATGATTGTGAATCCAACGCGCATGCTCGGCAAGTCGCCGAAAAGGTACTGTTTAACCTGGAAAGACCTTTACAGGTTGCCGGTTTAACGGTCACCGTTGGTGGTAGTATAGGTATTAGTATGTACCCTGATAATGGTGAAAAAACGGCCGATATTTTGAAGTCTGCTGATCGGGCAATGTATGAAGTGAAGCAGAAAGAAAAGAACGGTGTAGGCATCGCCCCTCCTCGAAGCCGTTTAGGCAAGAAGGCTCACTAGCTTGGATGTCTTGTTAGATATTATCAAGGGGATAGATAACTATCTTGATGATCATGCTAGCGTTAAAGAAATTGAGCTTATTCAACATCTAAAATGCATTCAGCAAGAGCCGTTTTCCGAGTTCAATATAAGTCAGAGTAAAGACCTTTTTCGTGCCCACTTTCTGTTAAAACACGCCCTTTACACGCTACAAAACACTTATCTAGATGAGCAGCGTTTTTTTCTCGACATCAATCTGATAAATATATCTAGAAGACCCTTTGCAGAAGGAGTTTCCGAATTATCATCTTATGATTCGGTTAAGGCATATTACCTTGATATTAGCCACTATTTTGAAACAGAAGAAGATGAAGTAAACGACCTGCTCGATAAGTTTTGGCGTAAGTTTCTGGCAAATGATGATCGGCATGCTGCGCTAAGTGTATTAGATTTGCCTGCTAATGCTGACCAAAGGCAGGTTAAGCTTCAGTATCGTAAGCTTGCTCAAATTCATCACCCTGATAAGGGGGGCTGCGGGGAACAGTTTAAAAAAATATCCGCTGCTAAACGTTTGTTAGACCGGGCTTTGGGTTAAAGCCGTAAATTCGCTATAATGCGCGCCTTTAATGTTGTCGTTGTCAGGTTGTAGGGTTATGCAGAGCTTAGCAGGTTCAGAGAAATACGAGTTTAACAAGCTTCAAAAGCGCTTGCGCAGTGGCATGGGTAAGGCCATTGCCGACTTTAATATGATCGAAGACGGTGATCGTATTATGGTTTGCTTGTCGGGCGGAAAAGACAGCTACACCATGCTAGACATTCTGATGAGTCTGCAAAAGAGTGCTCCGATCAGTTTCGACCTAGTCGCCGTAAACCTTGACCAGAAACAGCCAGGTTTTCCTGACCATGTCCTTCCTAAGTATCTGGAATCACTTGATATTGAATATTATATTATTGATCGAGATACTTACTCCATCGTTAAGTCCAAGATACCAGAAGGCAAGACAACCTGTGGCCTGTGCTCACGTTTACGTCGTGGTACTTTATACTCCTTTGCTGAGGAGATTAAAGCGAATAAGATAGCTTTAGGCCATCATAAAGATGACATCGTTGAGACCATGTTTCTGAACATGTTTCATGGTTCAAGGTTGTCAGCTATGCCACCTAAACTGCTTTCTGATGACAAGCGAAATGTCGTGATTAGGCCGCTGGCTTATTGTCGTGAGAAAGATATTGAGCAGTTTGCTCTGGTGAAGGCTTACCCGATCATTCCGTGCAATCTTTGTGGTTCGCAAGAAAATCTCCAGCGTCAATCCATTAAGAAAATGCTTATTCAATGGGAAAAAGAACACCCTTCAAGAATTGAGTCAATTTTCACAGCCTTACAGAATGTATCGCCTTCCCAGTTAGCGGATACCCAGCTTTTTGATTTCGAAACACTAGCAATTGATCGCAGTGGTGAACGTAAAGAGTATGAGTTTGATTTAGAGCAATCTATTTCTTCATCCCGAACTAAAGAGGATGATATGGTTCAGATCGTTGAGGTTATGCCACGTTAAACTAACGCGAGTCTTCTCGCTGCGTTGGAATACATCTCGGGATTACATTTTAATAAGAAATCGAAAGGCAGGAATATGAGCGAGTCGGAAATACAAACCTTAATGCAGCAGGCTAACGAGTATATACAGTCTGAAAGACTCTCTCGAGCTCGTCGTTGCTATAATAAGATTCTTTCGATCGATCCGCAGAACTGTGATGCTCACTATTCTTTAGGGACGATTGCTCGCCAACAAAATGATAATCAAGCAGCGAAACAACACCTGCTGCATGTGTACCAAGCCGAGCCCCTCAATAGGACTTTTGTATTGGAACTAGCGGGTCTTTATGCTGATATGGGAATGATTGTTGAGTCAGCAAAGGTTTTCGAAGCTTATCTTTCAGTACAAGATGATATTGAATTATCAGGAAAATATGCCGAGGTCTTGGTAAAGGCTAAGGAATTTGAACGTGCGGTTGAATGTCTGAAAGCATGTGTTGGGAAGAAACCTGAAAATTTAAGTTATCGCATGCAATTAGGTAAATTGTTGTACCAACTATTACGTTTTGAAGAAGCACAATCAGTTTATTTGAGTGCAATTGAATACGGATTGAAAAGTGAAGGTTTATATCTGAATGCTGCAAAACTACATGTTGATCACGGACAGTTGGCTGTCGCTAAAGATGTATTGAATAAAGGTTCGGAAGACTTCCCTGAAAACCTGTCGTTTGCATATCGCCTTGTTCAATTGGATGCAGAGAGTCTTCACCCCGAATTGTATCAACGCTTAATCGATGTTGATGAGGCTACTTTAGAGGGAGACAATCGCTTTTATTATCAATGGTTGTTGGCAAATTTTGCTAAAAAGCAAGGTGAGCCGCTAGTTGAGATGGAGCATCTTGTCGCTGCGCATCGAATTTACAGTTCGATTACTCAATTTCCGAGAAGTACCGAGTTTTATCTGCAGGCATTGCCTCAGTTGACGCCACCTGATTCTGCACATTTTACTTCTCGACTTGCTAATCTCGAACCTGTTTTTATTATTGGTGTGCCACGTTGTGGTTCAACCTTGTTGGAAAATATCATTTGTCATGGGCCTCAGAATGTTGGCAAAGGTGAAGAAACCGGGTCCGTTATTGAGGCATTAGCCGTTGCTTATCAAAGTGGTGGACAAAACTTTTGGGAAGCTTTCGTTAGTCAGCTCGAATCTTCTTATATGCGACATGGCTTATTGCCGGAAGATTCATCAAGCGACGTAAAACGTTTTACTGATAAGTCTCTAGAAAACATATTCCTAATCGATTTCATTATGAAGGTGATGCCGAGAGCGAAGGTGGTTTATTGTGATCGAGCTCCACTCGCTTCGATTGTTTCTATTATGCGAAATAACATGTCTGTATTACCCTGGGCTCATGACTTAAATAATATATTCAAGTATGTGGATAATTGTTTAGTAGCAATGGATCGGACAAAGAATGCCTACCCTCAACGTGTGACAACAGTTAAATATGAGGAATTAGTGTGTGATCCGGAAGCTGAATCCAAGGCGCTTATGGCGTTTTGCGACTTGCCTTGGGGAGAACAGTGTTTGGATTTTCATAAAGAAGATAAGTTGCTAAGTAGAACGGCGAGTCATGTTCAAATTAGGCGGGAAATAAATCAGGATGCCGTCTCTGCGTATAAACAATATGAAAGTTTCTTTGAGCCTTTTTCAGAAATTTATCATTGGGCTTCTTAGCTAAGCGTTTAATAGCTGGTAAACTGTTTTCTGGATGACTGGCAAAGACCATAAGCCGAATAAAGTCATCATTGCTCCGGCAGAAGAGCGGAACCAGCGTTTTCTAATTGTCGCGGATAGTTTTTGTGCTAATAAACCGCTGCTCAACATTGAAGGCAGGGTGCCTAGGCCAAAAGCAAGCATGATTAGTGCTGAACCGAAGATACTTGCTTCCAAGCTTGC
>NZ_LWFE01001229.1:0-761 GCF_001635675.1 Oleiphilus sp. HI0061
GCTGACTTGGCATTTCGTGCCAGCTGGCTAGATCGCCAGACAAATACTCTTTCGCTTGGAATAAGCGTTGGGCAACGATATTTTTGTTTATGTCTGAAAAATAAAGAGCTAAGTCGGGGAACGCTTGATTGAAAGCAGCTTCATTCACTATCACGGTGTCGATTATGAGGGACTTGCGTTGAGTGGGGTGACTTCTGACAACGAGGTTGTTGCTTTTAATTTTTTCGATATCTTCAAGCTTTGGCAATGTGCAAGATAAGTGTTCACATGCTAGCTCATATAACTCAGAAACTTTAGGGTACTTGGCGAGCTTTTCATAGTGAAACCATACCGCTTGCCCTAGCAGTATTACGATGAGCGATATATTAGCGAGAATGAATAATAAACTGACAAGCCAATGTCTATTATTGGGGCTATCCTGGTCGTATTGAAATTCAATTTTCTCATACGGAGAAGTCTCAGAGAAACCGCTCCCGGGCTCTCCGAAGGCTGATTCAGTCGATGTCTCAGCTTGTGTGACTGAGGCCTGCTCTATAGCTGAAGCGGAGAATGTTGGTTCTACCTTCTGTTTACCTTGTTCATCTTGAATATCTTCGAGGATTTCCTGAGTCCAGCTTTCGTCGATGATTTCTTCACTCTCTTCAGAAACAAAGGTATCGTCAAGTTTTTTAAAGCTGGTTGAGTAAGGGTCACTGTTGTCTGCGGAATCTAGTTCCAGGAAAGAGGTGCTAAACTCATCAGAGCCATCGGCGCTGCCTGAG
>NZ_LWFE01001230.1:0-2190 GCF_001635675.1 Oleiphilus sp. HI0061
CGTTAGCAACCCACGAATACCAGCATGATCACCGTCGAAATTACTTGCTTCATCTGATGCGTTGACGCTTCCCTAACGGGAAGAATGTTAATTAAAAAGAAAGGCTCTGGCCGAGGTTCCGGCAGGATTTTGTGCGGGCCTCTTGACGTGGGGAGTCATACCAACGCCTTGCTAAGCGGAGAGCGCTAGCGAGTCCAGTGGAGGCCGTCTTTTGGCCGGAACGATGCTTGAGCAATTTGTTAGGCTACCTGAAATTTTTAAGAACTTTGTATTTAATACTTTGGTTGGTGGCATTAATGATTTCTAGTAACGCCCCCTTGTAACCTATTACATTAGACTCGTTTAAATCGTACTCAACATCATTTGAGAAGGCTGGTCTAGCCTTATTATTAGAAAACTCTCGATAGCTAATATTGACTTTATTTCCGATTTTTCCAGAGTAAAGTAGTGTTTGCTGAAAAGATAACATGTCATTGTTTGTGTGTTTGGTGATGTCATAGTCAGCATCTGAGCAAACTGTACCACCAAACGCAGAAACACCGCAGATTTCCTTTTCGTTATGATCAATATACATACCGCCATAGGGATCAGCTAAGGTACTTTTTTGGACCATTCCATAGTTCGTTGGAGCGTAAAATACTTTGTTCCCGCTGTATCCGACTTGGGTGTATATACCAGGAGAAAAAGTGTAAGAGCCGAGCAAACCTACTGAGGTTGTATACTTCAGAGATATTGCATTGACAGTTTTCTTGCTGCCTTTTGCGAGCATTTCCTCGCCAACGAAAGCAGTTGTTTCAGTGCCAATTGCGGGGTAATCAATTAGTGTTTCTTCTATTCCTCCACCATTCTTCTTCAACGAAGTACATCCAGAAAGAACTATTAATGCTATTAAAATTCCTATCGTCTTCATACTTAATCCGGTTTCTGGTTAATGAATAAGCCTAACGCTGCCAACAACGGCAGACTTGTAGTTGTGATTTTTGTGCCATAATGGCGAAGCCATGCACAAAAAGCGCGGCTGCAAGGCTGTCCAAACCACGAAGTGGTTGATGTTGCTTGGCCTTGTTAGTTGTACGGTTGCCTAGATAGTTATTTAGAACGATCCATTCCCCGATCACAACGATTTTAAAATTCTGATCTTTTGTTTGGCCTTCTACTCTCGCTTGATCAGGATGAGAATGATACTGATGATACCTAATACAATGCTGCTAACGAAGTGGCCATAAATAGAACGGGGTATTATGCCCCTATTCAATGCCGAATAATGTGACGAAAAGAACAATACATTCAGCCCTTCAATCTTCGGGGATTAAAACAACTAACGCCCAGCACAACGGAGGAGCGAAAGTGGCTGCTTTTTTGGAACAAAAAAGATGCGACTTTTGCGGAGTCCGTTGGTGCTGCTGGTTATGTTTTTAATTTCTAGATTTCCATTCATTGAGTGCGATTTCCAATTCTTTAGCAATGGGCGAAGCACCAAGGCTTTTGCTTTTTGATGATTCTGGATTACTACGTATGTTACTCGCAAGCTGTTTTATGAATGCAACACCTTTGGCCTTATAGTGGTCTATTTCGGCTTTACTAAGTACTACTTCGACCGTATAAATACCAACAGAGCCACAAACTACTGACAAAATAAAGTTTTCGTTGTGGCGGAGTAATGTCCAGCTCCAGTTTTCTATTTCGACCTTTTCCATGACCACCTAGAGAACATAACGCTTTTATAAACGGCGCACGGCTCTATCGTGCGTCCAACGCAGGCCACGTCTCTTTGTGGCCGGAGTGATGTTTGATGAACTGGTTAGATGTTTTAGAACACCCAACTAAACCAAACACCACGTTAAAACCTAAGTGCTTGCCTTGAGACAAAAACACCATAGATGGCGACTTTACCGGATTCCCTAGGAGCACACCACCGACGAAGCCTCTACAAATTAAAATGTACCTGAGAAACTTAAACAGCAGAACGGAACAGTTGGAAACCGTGCCACACACCCTAAAATTTTAAACGGTGGAATGCTTGATTAGAACTGAGCACTCCTTGCCGAATATTGAGCCTTAAACCTAAAGGCAAAAAAACATTTAACGCTTTTATAAACGGCGCACGGCTCTATCGTGCGTCCAACGCAGGCCACGTGTTTTTGTGGCCGGAGTGATGTTTGATGAACTGGTTAGATTTTTTAGAACACC
>NZ_LWFE01001231.1:0-1330 GCF_001635675.1 Oleiphilus sp. HI0061
CCTTCAGATGTACAGATTGTGGCCAAAACAAAGGGTTGGTTACGCTATCGATTACCCAAGAAAATGATTCGCCATAACTCCTTACCGTTATGCGTCGGACAGAAACAAAAGTGGTATATGTTACGCATGCTGAGTGCTGACTCAAGCATATCTGTAGATCGGAACGTGAGCCCCGAGTTCGATCGTTGGCAGTGGGTAAGTTATTGGTATCCGCTGGGTCAGGTTGTCTCATTTAAGCGAGAGGTATACCGAAGAGCAATGAAAGAGTTATCAACTGACTTATTTAAGAACTAAGCCACCTATTGGAAACGTGGGCATAATATAAAGGGTATTAAATGCTAAGCATACTTCGCAGTATTGTTCAGGAAGTGAATAGTGCCGCTAGTCTTGAGGAAGCACTGAATATTATTGTCAGTCGCGTTCAGGAGGCTATGAGTACGGAAGTATGTTCCATCTATCTTCTTGATCCGGCAGAAAATCGTTATGTCTTGCGTGCCTCTCGTGGCTTGCGGGAAGATGCGATCGGGAACGTGAGCTTGGGTTATTCAGAGGGTCTGGTTGGTTTGGTTGGTGTTAGGGAAGAGCCGATAAACCTCGAAGATGCCCAGCAGCATGAACGCTACCGCTATTTGCCTGAAACGGGAGAAGAGCGTTTTACAAGCTTTCTTGGTGTTCCAATCATTCATCATAAAAAGGTATTGGGTGTATTGGTTGTTCAGGAAGCCAGTAACCTGCGTAAGTTTGATGAAGGTGAAGAAGCTTTTCTAGTTACGGTTTCTGCACAGCTGGCGAGCGTTATAGCGCATTCAGAAGCAACTAAAGCAATTGAGTCAGTTTCTGAGAGTGGGAAAGTAGCGCAGGATATCGCCTTCAAGGGTATCGCTGGTGCACCAGGCGTTGCGATTGGTCGCAGTGTTGTTGTTTTTCCGCTTGCCGACCTGGATGCGGTGCCTGATAGAAGTGCTGAAAATATTGATGATGATATCATTTCATTTGAAAATGCGGTTGAGTCCGTCCGTAAAGATATTCAAAGCGTCGGTGAGCGTTTATCTACCCAGTTAAGGCCTGAAGAACAAGCTTTGTTTGATGTCTATCTTGGTATGTTGGATGACAATGCTCTGGCAGGAGAAGTGATCACCCAGATAAAAGCCGGGAAGTCTGCCCAAACCGCATTAAAAAATACCATTAGTGAATATGCACGTCATTTTGAAATGATGAATGATGCCTATCTCAGCGAAAGAGCTGTAGATATAAAAGATCTGGGTTGCCGTATACTTTCATACCTGCAAACAGCGGATAAAAAACAGCATGACTATCCCGATAATGCGAT
>NZ_LWFE01001232.1:0-1575 GCF_001635675.1 Oleiphilus sp. HI0061
AAGAAGACTACCCCCACCTGGATGTTTATATCACAGGTAGCGTGATGCTAGGCAATGCCTTTTCTGAATCAGCCCAGGACGACCTTGCAAACCTGTTTCCGGTCATGTTTGTGATAATAATCTTCACCTTATTATTGCTTTTACGTTCGTTCACCGGTACCGCCGTAACCTTGGTTGTCATAATAATGTCTATCGTCAGCGCAATGGGAATGTTCGGTTGGCTAGGATGGACGCTTACCGGTCCAAGCACCTCAGCGCCCACGGTAATCATGACAATGGCCGTTGCCGATTGCGTTCATATTCTAGTGACCTTTCTATTTAACATGCGGCACGGAATGCTTAAAGCCGAAGCAATGCAAGAAGCCATACGTATCAATTTCCAGCCGGTTTTCATCACCAGCATCACAACAGTTGTTGGCTTTATGACACTTAACTTTAGTGAAGTTCCACCCTTCAGAGATTTAGGTAATACTGTAGCTATGGGCGTCGTTGCAGCATTCTTTCTATCAGTATTTTTACTTCCAGCACTGGTTATGGTGCTACCGGTAAAAGAGAAGAAGCAAGCAGATAAAGCACACAAAGGCCTTGATGCAATCGCTAATTTCGTCATTAACAAACGCAGACAAATTTTGATCGGTACCGGCTTGGTAACAATCGCCATTTTCTCTGCTATACCATTAAATATGATAAATGACGACTTTGTCGGTTACTTCAAGCAAAGTGTAGAATTTAGAAAAGACACCGACTTTACCGCTGAAAACCTTTCTGGCATTTATACAATTGAATACTCACTAGTTGCCGGAGAATCCGGTGAGATAAGCAACCCGAAATTCTTACAACAGGTCGAGGCATTCAGCCAATGGCTTGAAGCTCGAGAAGAAGTTGTTCATGTCGATACGATTACCGAGATATTCAAGCGCCTGAATAAAAATATGCATGCCGATGATGAGTCATACTTCCGGCTACCGGAGTCACAAGATTTAGCGGCACAATATTTACTGTTATATGAAATGTCGCTCCCCTATGGGCTGGATCTCAACAACCAGTTAAACGTAGATAAATCATCTATCAAACTAACTGTTGTACTAAACAATATACCAAGCTACAAAACCTTAGCGCTTGAAAAGGATATTGCTGAATGGCTTGAGACAAATACCGATATTACTGAGTTCTATGCTGCGAGCCCGAATATCATGTTCTCTCATATCGGTGAGCGAAACGTTATGAGTATGGTTTCGGGGGTAAGTTATGCATTGATACTAATTTGTATCATCATGGTGATCGTACTCAGGTCAGTCAAACTGGGCTTGGTTAGCCTAATCCCTAACCTTATACCTATTGGTGCTGCATTTGGTTTGTGGGGTATCTTCAACGGTAATGTTGGCATATCCGTAGGTACCGCAACAGGTATGGTCCTGGGTATCGTCGTTGATGATACCGTCCACTTTTTAAGCAAGTATCGAAGGGCTAGGCGTGAGAAAGGCTATACTAGCGAGCAAGCGGTGCAATATGCTTTCGCAACCGTTGGTACTGCACTTTGGGTGACAACCTTCGTTTTAGTCGCAGGGTTTATGG
>NZ_LWFE01001233.1:0-2418 GCF_001635675.1 Oleiphilus sp. HI0061
AGTGTAACTTTTCCCAGGGAAGGCCTTGTTGTCTGAGTGTTTCTACTTCCTCTATCATGCCTTCTTCAAGCCGTGCCTTAAGCCTCGCTGTGATTCTAGCCTTTATTTCTTCGCGCTCTAAGCGAATGCCTATCGTAAGGGGTGTAAAAGTGGGAAGCTCCAGTGGCTTTAGATCTTTGCTGTCGGCTACTGCTATTTCGATTGCTTTAATGATGCGGTCTCGGCTTAACAAGTCGGTTGTGTTGTGTAAATTTTTGTCAAAACTTAGCAATAGCTCGATTAATTCGCGTTCTGATTTATTTTCCATTTCCTGACGTGCTTTTTCGTCAGACTTCGCTATCGTTAATTCATAACGGTTTAATATGGCATCTAGATACATCCCTGTTCCGCCCACTAAAAACGGCAGTTGTTCGCGTTTGACGATATTGGTGAAAGCTGTGGAGAAATGTTGGGCGTAGGCGAAAAGGTTGAATTCCTCTTGCGGCTCCACAATGTCGATTAGGTGATGGGGGACTTCTTCGTATTCATCGAGATCTTTGCCTGTACCAATGTCCATGCCCCGGTATACCTGGCGAGAGTCGGCAGAGATTATCTCACCTGAAAACTGACGGCAAAGCTCTACAGCTAATGAGGTTTTACCACTTGCCGTAGGGCCTAGAATGGTAACTAGTTTGGCTTGATGAGAATCTGTCATATTAATCTGTAATAAGTATTGAACTAACAAACACTTCGTTATAGTGTGGGAAATAAGTAGATATAAAACTGCCAGCTATTATAACTGGCCAGTTACCGTGAATCGCTATCTTATAACAATTACATGATAAATACGGCTACTTTGCTGGACACTTGTACCATAAAAACGAAGATATAATCTTGCAAACCTTGAGTTAACAAGAACCTAAACAAGGAATTCTTTTCGGAATGAAGGTCTACAACGTCTTAATAGCGCTGGTATTAATATTAGCAAGCACGTCTGCATACTCTCTAGAGAAAAAAACATTTTGTATTTGGGATCCGGTTGGGCGTAATGGCCCGGTTATGTCTTTTTATTCTGACTTAATACCAAAAGCTCAATCATGGGGCTTGAGTATCAGGTTTGTTGCATATACTGACGAAAAGGTCGCCGCAAGTGAGTTTAAAGCAGGGCGCTGTGAAGCCGTACTTTTGAGCGCAATACTTTCACGCCAATTCGTTAAATTTGGCGGCACAATGGATGCTATTGGCGCGATTACCTCCCAGAAAGGCCTTGAACTCGCCTTGGGTACGTTGGCTCGTCCTCGTGCCGGTAAGTTGATGACCCAGGGTAATTACGAAGTGGTTGCAACTTTTCCGGTAGGGTCAATGTTTGCCTTTGTAAATGACCGATCGATAGAAAGTATCGATGACTTTGCTGGTAAAAAACTGGCAATTCTTAATGGAGACCCCCAGGCTAAAAAGTTTGCCGACTTGGCGGGTGCTTCTCCCTTCAATGTTTCTCTGACCACTTTTGCAGGGCAATTCAATAATGGTAATGTCGATATTTTGTTGATGCCAGCTTTGGCCTATAACACATTTGAGCTATACAACGGATTAGGTGACAAGGGCGGGATAATTGATTACCGACTTTATTATGGCATGCTGCAAACAATCGCTAAGCGTGATCAATTCCCTGAGGTATGTTCCAGGAACCGAAAAGCCAGAAAGCGTGAGTGCGTTAGCTTTGGCCACAAAATGCGTAATTATATCCTGACACGAATGGATGATATGGAACGAATGGTTAAGGATGCTGAGAATGAAATACCTCAAAACTACTGGATCGAGATTAGTCAGTTTACTAAGGATGATATTGATCATTTCAGTAAACGTGTACGCATGGCACTAAAGGCAGACAAGGTCAATCATCCTACGGCACTTAAGTTACTCTGGAAAATTCGTTGCCGTCTGGATCGTTCTCGTGGCGAGTGTGCTGCAAACGCTAAACCAGAATAGCTACTTGATGAATAAGAAAGCCCCTACAAATTATCCTTTGTAGGGGCTTTTTTGTTGGGTTTTAGTTTGGAGTAGAAGTAAGGATGTTTTCTGTGCCTTGCTTACCCGCAGTCTTCTCTTCCAGCTTGAGTAGAATTGCGGGTAGCGCTATAAAGTCGAATATCAGTGCTAGCGTAATCGTTGTTGCAGTGAAGATACCCATGTGGGCGTTCATGTTGAAGTTGGACAATGCAAGCACCATAAACCCTGCGACTAAAACGAAGGTTGTCACCCAAAGTGCAGTACCAACGGTTGCGAAAGCATATTGCACCGCTTGCTCGCTAGTATAGCCTTTCTCACGCCTAGCCCTTCGATACTTGCTTAAAAAGTGGACGGTATCATCAACGACGATACCCAGGACCATACCTGTTGCGGTACCTACGGATATGCCAACATTACCGTTGAAGATAC
>NZ_LWFE01001234.1:0-15508 GCF_001635675.1 Oleiphilus sp. HI0061
TATCTCTAAAAAAGGGTCTGCCTTATCTGTAGGCAGACCCTTCCACGGCTCGCTGGCTGGTTAGCACCCTCGGCCTACGGCGCTAGCCTTTCGATCGACCAACTATCATCATGCAAACGCGTATATTGGAAACGATCATGAAGTCGATTTTCACGTCCTTGCCAAAATTCGATTCGAGCCGGCACTATGCGATAGCCGCCCCATGACGAAGGTAAAGGAATCGAACCGGATTTAAATTTCTCTGCCGCTTCACGATACTTTTGTTCTAGAAAAGAACGAGACTCGATCACTTCGCTCTGATCACTACACCAAGCACCAATCTGACTGCCACGCGGCCTGGTTGCAAAATATTTCAAGGAAGCGGCACTGGATATCTTTTCACAACGTCCTTCCACCTTCACCTGACGGTTCAGTGGTAACCAGGGGAACAACATCGCTACTTGAGGGTAGGCTTTAATCTGCTGAGACTTTCGGCTGTTGTAGTTAGTGAAGAAAACAAAGCCGTTTTCATCAAATAACTTCAGTAATACCGTTCGAATGGAGGGGCCTACTTCAAGGTCTGTTGTCGCCAGACTGAAGGCATTTGCATCTTGTATGTCTGCATCATTTGCCTGTTGAAACCAGTGTTCAAACTGCTTGAACGGGTCATCAAGTAATTCATCACGGTCCAGGCCCTGGCTCATATATTCGCGACGATAGTCACCGATATCCATACTCTCTTCCTAGCTTGTTGAATCAGATTTAGCTCCAATATTGAGGCTAATATCTTGATAATACAAGCTAAGTAAAAGCGAGAGAAGAGAAATCTTGTTTCTATGCCAAATTCGCGAAAAAGCGCTTTTGGATCCAAGCATCAAGTGACGCTTTACCAGGCCCATACATCACCAAAACCAAGAGCATCGCGCCCCAGAAATAGTGGTCATTAACACCACCTGGGCTAATATCCGGGTAAGAGATAACGGCAACGATATTTAAGACAAATAGAGCCCCGGCACTAAAACGTCCGGCTAAACCAATCACCAACAATACCGGGAAGACTAGCTCAGCAAAGGTAGACAAATAGGCGGCGACATCAAAGGGAATCAAAGGCACATCGTATTCATATTCAAACAGCATCAATGTGCTATCCATACTCTTTACCTTCGATAAGCCAGCTAGAAAAAATACTTTCGCCAAGTACAAACGAAAGACAATAATCATAATAATCTGGCTTTTATCCACCCAGCGAGTGGCATTTAAATACAGCGACGCAACAGTAGAGACTTGACTCATATTTAATCCTAATGTGGTAATTTGGAACGATTTATTCGGCTAATGTGAAGCCGACAAACCAAACTCGTTGAACAGCCAAAGCAAGTGTTTGGTTAATTTCTTCTAGTGGATACTTGGACTGCAGTTCTTGCAGAATAGTTCCCAAGTTTTTCTTTTTATTTATCGAAGAGAGTAGTTCGAATTCCAAGTCGGATAGCTGATCGACACGTAGCTGGTAATGCGCCGCTCGCCATACCAACAAGTGCCGTGAACCGGAATCTAAATTCAAGGGTTGATCTTCATTCCCTTCTGCTTTGTCTCGATCTTCCAGGCACTTATCACGGATCTCTTTAATCGGATAGTTGCAGGAAAGTAAGTGGGCACTGGCTGGAAGCAAAAAAGTTATCTTGTCATATCGATCTTCATCAATTTCAGATAAGCGAATAGCGTCAAGGGGCTGCTCATCTTTGGCGTGAAAAGCCAAATGCCAATACCACTCAAGCTGTGCCAAATCTTTAGCGTAAGGGAGCGATTTAAGTGCCTCAAAGTCTCCAACATATTCTGGAAACTCGGCACCATAGTGGTCCAGACTCGCTGACGCGGGAGGGTGTGCTTTAACATAACGCAGTGCTAATGCCTGAAAAAACTGCTCACCAACACATTGCAAAAAGGCAGGATAAATATCTGCTAATGCAGAACATAAGTTGCCGTAAACACTGCCGCGATAAATCGCTAAACACTGCTCAGGATCAAGCTTCTCACCCGCTTGAATAAATGCCCCTGGCTTGATATCCGTCTCTAGATTATAGATGCCTGAAATAAAGGCTTGATGAATGTTCGCAAGCTTCATTACCTGGATACCTGCTCTGCAGAAGCAAGACTGGAATACTTTGAGCACTGAGCCATCATGCGGGCTGCGTTGCTCTGCTCTTCCTGCAGAACGGAAAAATCCGGAATATCAGTATCCCATTCAATCAAAGTAGGAATAGGGCCAAATCGCTCCAACGCTGTTTGGTAAAGTTGCCAAACCGGTCCGTGCACCCTTGCGCCATGCGTATCGAGCAAGTGCGTGCCCTGATCTTCGAAGCCCGCCAAGTGCATTTCTTTTATGCGTTTTACAGGCAAAGCCCGAATGTATTCTTGCGGATCAAATTTGTGGTTCATTGCGCTGACATAGATATTATTCACATCACATAAAATATCGCAGTCAGCCTGCTCGGCGACCTCGGACAAAAACTGCACTTCTGCCATCGCATCAACTGTAAAACTTAAATAGCTCGAAACATTTTCGACCAATATACGACGTCCCAGATAATTCTGAACTTGGTCAATTCGTGAGACGATATGCTTAATTGCCTCCATGGTATAAGGCATGGGAAATAGTTCATTACCATGTACGCCATCAAAAGAAGCCCAACACAAGTGATCAGACACCAGCGTTGGTTGAAAGCGTTCTATAAGTGACTTTAAGCGTTTGAGGTAGGATTGATCTAAGGGATCAGTTGAGCCTAAAGACATGCCGACACCATGAAAGGTAACCGGGTATAAATCCCGAACCTGCTCCAGGTAATCAAGAGGCTGACCACCGTCGCTCATATAATTGTCGCTTAGTGCTTCAAACCAGGGGATATCAGGGCGTGAATTCAGAATCGTTTGATAGTGTGCAGAACGTAAACCTATACCTGCACCCTGAAGCGCTTGTGGCTCAGGAGAAGCAGGATGATCGGTTGGCATTCCCTGCGATAAGATATGATTCATCAGTTAATGCCACCGATAGAAGTGCTAAGTAACTTACTTCACTTTACCATTTACAATTTTTGAACAAGTGCCTTCTGGAACATATACCCATTCCTCAGGGTCACCGTCTTTAGCAGCTTGGCCAGCACAACTATGCTTTGAGGTACCACAGTCATTCATACCGGCTTTAGCAATACCCTGACATTTTTCAAAACCAGGCTTGCCTGCTAGTGCGTCAGTTGACGCAGCCATAACACCCATTGCGACCATGCTTGCGATTGCTGATTTGCTTAAGATTTTTGCGTTATTCATTGTTTTAACCCTGTGTAATTCATCTAAAAAGTAACGGTTAACTAAAGTAGTTGCTCATTATTAATTCCCGAATTTTGTGATCGGGATATTGTTAAAGACCCAGGCCAATCTAAAAAGTTCAGAAATTAGCAAATTTATTTTAGTTGAAGTGGAATTTTGTTCTAGTTATTAGACATTAAATGGAGGTAATTTATCTTTTATATCAGACAATTACTTTGAAGCCATTCGCTCAATTCCACCTATAAATAAATTCCCTAGAAACTCAGCCTTCTCTTTAGCTGAGTACTCATCATCACTGACAGAAAAAATGTCAATGCTCGAAGCGATCATTGCAGACGTCATCATCGATACAGGGAACTTAGGCGCCATTCCCACCTCAACAGCAAGCTGCATATCACGAGACAAGTCGTCAATAATCTCGGTAAGCTCTTCTTTTTCTGATAGCACCTGCTTAAACACTGGGGCATTTTTTGAAATCATCAGCTGCATTTTGGGGTACTGAGAGATCAGTTTACTGTAAGCGAGAAAAGCACCTTTGATAAAGCCTTCCAAAGTTGTTGCACTTTGACGCGCCTGGCTCAAAGTCGTGCGCACTTTCATTAAAAAGCCAGTGAGCAGCTCAGAAAAGATCGTGTCTTTATCACCGCAGTGATTATAAAAAGTACCTACAGACAGGCCACTTTCGCTGACAATATCATTGATAGTTGCTCGCTCATAACCAACCGTCGAAAACACTTCAAGCCCAGCCTCTAGAATGGCCTTGCGGTTATTTATTTTTTTTTGTTCTCTCCGCCCCAGTTTCAGGCTCATAATATTGTCTCTTCATTCATATTGCTTATTAAGGAGCATACACCCCTATTTTTTCGTAGCCCATGCCTTTTAAGTGACTGGCATGCAGCTGACTCATCGTACCTTTTTCACAGTAAAGCAGATACTGCTGATCAGCTTCAAGTTGATCCAATTTGGACATCAGTTCATAAAACGCAATGTTCTTGATTTCATTATTCGTCAAAACAAGCGGACTTTTTTCAACTTCGTCCGGGTGGCGGATATCGATAATCACATCATCAACCTCAGGCACATTCACCAAATCAACTTCAGCGATGGTTTGGATTCTTGACATCACTTCATCGATTTTAGTGCTCACCCGCTGTTCTACTGCGCGCTCGAGTACTTCAAAGTCAAAGTTATCTTCTTCTTCCAGAATTCGTTCCATCTTGGCACGAGTTGTTGGGCGATCGGAGATCACACCACAATATTCCGGCATATTCTTGGCAAATTCTTCTGTACCGATTTTTGCTGACAAAGAGATAATATCTTGTTTATCCATGGTAATAAGCGGGCGTAATACCAAGGTATCGGTGACTTTATTAATCACACTCATGTTTGCCAAGGTCTGACTGGATACCTGCGCAACGCTATCCCCCATAACCAGGGCCTCGATGCCCATCTGATCCGCAACCTTTTCTGCTGCCCGCAACATCATACGTTTGAGGATAACGCCCATTTGCGAGTGATGTACATTCTTTAGTATCTCAGCAACCACCTCTTCAAAAGGCACAGCAACAAATTTCACGCGATGTGAAACGCCGTATTTCTCCCATAAATATAAAGCGACCTGTTTAACACCAATCTCATGCGCGGCTCCGCCCAGATTGAAAAAGCAGAAATGCGTCTTCAAGCCTCTTTTCATGGTTAAGTAGCTGGCAACTGTCGAATCAAAACCACCAGACATGAGTGACAACACGTCGTCCTGTGCACCTATCGGATAACCGCCCAGGCCTTCATAGCGTTGTTCGATTATATAAAGATCCGAGTCCCGGACTTCCAGCATGACCGTCACTTCAGGATTATGTAGATCTACACCCGCAGTCTCTCCTGCTCGCAGTAAACCGCCCCCTACATAACGTTCTAACTCATGGGAGGTAAAAGAGTGCTGACCGGCACGCTTAATACGCACAACAAAGCGCTTGCCTTTAAGCTCCTCGCCCAGAGCACGATGAGTATGCTCTACAATTTCGTCAAAGTTGTCATCGATATTATCAATCTGATAGCGCTGCACTCGAAGAATATTTGCAATACCCGGAATACGCTGAAGGGTAGCCGCTAGGTTCTCAGCTTTTTCTTGAGAATCGTCATTCAGGTTAACTTCGATCTTATCCCAAAAACCCTGAACCTTGACGTCTTCAAACTCTTTCTTTAACACAGCACTGATATTTTGCCGAAGCTGTTTTACCAAGCGCTGCCTGACTGGCTTGCTCTTAATGGTAATTTCTGGAAACAGTTTGACGACAAATTTCATATAAATCTCACAACAAATCAGGTTTAAGGCATTCTAAAAACGAGACTTATTCTAACCTGATTTTGTTCAATCACTAAGCAAAAATGCACACAGAGGAGTAGATGAGAACAATCTATGAATATAAAGCAGAAAAATGCTAGCTATGAAGGAGGGGAAAGAACTTGTAGGCACCTTAGGAACTACCCTACCCGATGAGTATGGTTTCCCAGCTACCTACAAGTTAACTAAATGGCCTGAGGAACAAACAAGACTATTTTAAAGAAGCGTAGTAAGCCGCTAAATTATCAATATCAGCGTCACTCAATGCAGCTGCCTGGCCCTGCATGATTGCCGCCATACCACCGTTACGCTGCTTGGTTTTATAAGCTTTCAGTGAGCTCACCAAATAAGCTTCGTTTTGTCCTGCCAAATTAGGGTAAGTTGGAATAGCTGCAATACCGGCAGCACCATGACAGGCTGCACATACTGCTGATTTAGCTTTACCCGCAGCAGCATCACCTGCTACAACACTTCCACTTACTGCAAGTGAACCCGCTACCAAAACCGATGTAACTAGCTTTCTCATCATTATTTCTCTCTCTATTTTTACCAAGGTTTTACCTTAATCCGACAATCCATCGTATTATCAGCGTAATGCACATAGCTTAGCTCAAGGGACAATATTTGTCATGAGACTTCAGCGGCACAACAGCATCTTATTACATAGCACGAAGCTATCTCTACCCGGTTTCCGGCTTACTTGACCTGAGTCAACTGGTATTGCTATCAAGTACGTTATATTGAACCTATAGCGTCAAGTATTAGTCTTGATCGCTCGTTTTAATCAAGTGTGGTAACTTGTTATGCCTCGGTTTTCCGGGGCTTTTTTTTGCCTAAGCATTCACCATCCTGGGCCAATACAGCCAAATAATGTCACAAATTTGCAATAGCTTTTAAGTAATTTATATACAAAGCAAAATCTTAGCTAGACTTATATTTTAAGACGGCCCTGAAAACCTACGTTGGCTTCCAGGGCCTCTCTATCACTTTCCAAGAATGATAATAATGAGTGAGACAACTCGGGACACAGAATGAATCCAATTGAAAATATCGCTTTAATCGCTCACGATAATCGTAAAAGCGACCTTGTTGCTTGGCTAAACCAGCATATCGAAGCTTTAAGTAGCTGCCAGTTCACTACGACAGGAACAAGCGGTAAGCTCATCGAAGAAAAAACAGGCCTAAGCGTGAACCGTGTTCAAAGCGGCCCTTTAGGTGGTGACCAGCAAATAGGCGCACTAATTGCTGACGGCAAAATTGATTTGCTGATCTTTTTTTGGGATCCACTCGAACCCATGTCTCATGACCCGGATATTAAAGCGCTACTCCGACTGGCAACGCTTTGGAATATTCCCGTCGCGTGTAACAAGAGCACCGCTGACTTTATCGTCCATTCTCCACTAATGAATAATTATCAGCGCGAAACACCCGATTTCAGTGATTATCAAAATCGACCAATAGTCACGAAATAATACTTTTGAGACTTCCTACCTTTCCGTAGAGGGCCTATTTCGGTTAGGATTCTTATCTCTAAAGATGCACGCCTAAATTATATAGGGCCCTGTATAACCTGCAGGTCCTTGTTCCAAGGGAACTATTAATCATTTTCTTAGGCTGCTCTACCTGACACACTCCAGATAGATAAGAGAAAGCAGTGAATAATATGATCTCCTCAAGCAAGCGCCGTCTGCCGATGACTTTGATAGTACTCAGCCTTTTAGCAATTTCTAACAGCTCTTTCGCTAGCCAGCTATCTCCACTTACTATGTGTGTATTTGACTTCGTGGGTCATGACGGCCCGGTACACAAGCGTATGAAGGAATTCAAAATCGATGCAACACGCTGGGGCGTAGACCTTTCTTTCAAAGTTTATACAGATGACCGTGTTGCCTCTGAAGAGTTCAAGAACGGTGTTTGTGATATGTTGAACCTGCCAGGTATTCGCGCACGAGAATATAATGACTTTACTGGTTCTATCAATGCTGTCGGCGCGATCCCCACATACAAACACTTAGGTATGATCATTAAAACCTTGAGTAGCCCAAAAGCTGGAAAGCTTATGCGCAAGGGCGAATACGAAGTTATCGGCATATCGCCAATCGGTGCCATTTTTCTATTCGTAAAAGACAGAGATATTAGCGTACCTTCAGATTTGGCTGGCAAGAAAGTAACAGTGCTCGACAATGCACCTGAAACAGGCTACCTGGCTGAGAAGATCGGCTTAACCCCCGTGTCCTCAAGTATTATGAATGCTTTGCAGAAGTTTAATAACCATGCTGTAGATATTACGGGTGCGCCTGGTCTGGCTTATGAGCCTATGGAAATGTATAAAGGCCTTGAACCAAATGGTGGCATCATTAACTGGCCCAGTCTCCAGGTGACTATGCAGCTAATCGTTCGCTGGAAAAAGATTCCTGATGGCTTTGCCCAGAAGACTCGCACATTACTGGCAAATAAATACCTTAGTGATATCAAATCAATTGAGCAGAGCGAGCAAACTATCCCCGAGAAATATTGGATCAATATTTCAGATCAAGCTAAGGATGAGTGGAATGAACTATTTCGTGAAAGCCGTTTAGCCTTGCGGGACAGAAATGTATACAACGCAAAAGCGTTAACCTTGTTCAGAAAAGTTCGCTGTAAAGTCGACCCCAACTTGGCTGAGTGTACTTCTAAAGATAAGGAATAATTTCATTTGGGGTGACGGTCTCCGTTCGGAAATGCATTAGCTGCCACCCCAGTTTCATAATCGTAAAATAACAAAAACGATTCTTATGGACGTAGCAAGCCGCTGGCTCAAGCGCTGTCTATCGCTGACTGTTCTGATACTTTTACTCGGCACGGTAACAGCAGGTACCAGCGAAAACATTAATGCACAAATGCTCAAACTAGGAATTTATCTGTGGGATGACTACTTCATTCTACGTGGAGAAGAGCCTAAGCCTGAATGCAACCCAAAGCCTGATATAGAGCTGCAACTGGATGAACTTGAGCGCGAATTCAATGCCGAGAACCAGGACTTTGAGCTGCTCGCTGACGAGTTTAACCGCGATGCTGCACGTAGCTCTCTACTAAAGCAAGTTAAGGTCTGCCAAAGTAAACACCAAGCGGCACAAACCTACCTGGCGCAAACAGACATTTGGGTTAGAGCCTTCGCGAGCATCGAAGCTTCCTTCGCTCAAATCAGCTTATTTTCAATTAACCAGCAAAAATCCATGCTGATCATCCTGCTACTCCTATGTGCCACCTACGCAACCTGGCGCAATGAGCATATTGCCTTCAGAGGCATTCGAAACAAGCATGAACACTACTTTTCTTATGCTGCGCAAACACTCGCGGCACTGAGCTTGTTTTATTCCAGCTATCGATTTTATAAGGACGCAGAAGACGCTGGAGCAAGCCTTAGTTCACCCGAACTCCTTGCTACGCTTATTGTCGGTAGCGCCGTGCTAAGTCTAGTGAGTTTCATCAAGCTTTTTAAAACCCGGCACCTAAGTAAACAAAACACTTCTCCCTTTAGAATGGTGCTTACAGTTCCCATTCAAACCTGGATGCTTCTGGCAGCTGCGTATCATTTTTTTGTCAACGAAGAGCATGCTCCTGGCATCAGCATGTACTTTACTCAGATATTCCAACTGACTAATCTACATCTGACGATCGCTCTCTATATATGGGTCGGAATGCTGCTTAAAGAGACCTTGCTTGGCGCGAAGCTTTTTGATGTCTTTAAACCCTGGAACTTTCCCCCTGAAATACTGGCCTGCATCGCCATCGCATTAATGGCTGTACCAACTGCTTATACAGGGGCCTCAGGTATTATCATTATTGCCATGGGTGCTGTGGTTTATCAGGAGTTGAGGCGTGTTGGTACTCGGCGTCAGCTTGCACTGGCGGTCACCGCAATGACCGGAAGCTCAGGCGTTGTATTAAGGCCCTGCCTGTTGGTAATCGGTATTGCCATTCTCAACAAAGAAGTCTTGAGTGATGATTTGTTTTATTGGGGAAGCCGGGTTTTCATGCTAACGCTTGCAGTGTTTTTTATGTTTGCCATGCTGACTCGACGTGGGCCTTTAAGCATCGCACCTTTTAGCGAAGCATTTCAGCCTTCTATTACAAAGTTTCGAGCACTGCTTCCTTATATCATCATTATTGCGCTCAGCATGTTGATTTACGCCGTATTGTTGAATGCCTATCTTGATGAATTTTCAGCCCCGATTATCCTCCCCGTTATTATGTTCGCCTTTATTATTTATGAACGTAAGTTCAGCCGGGACTTTGAGCAGCAAAATAAGACCTTGAATGTTAGCCCCAATATCGTATCGGCGTTTAACAATGCTATTGGCAATTCTTCGGTGCAAATTGGCGCGCTACTGATGCTAATGGCTTGCTCTTTTACGATTGGCGGCATTCTAGAACGGAGCGGTAGTGGTTTATCCATACCCGAAGGCTTTGAGTCAGTTTATCTAACCATGCTGGTTTTAGTCTTGTTTCTGGTTTTTGTGGGCATGGTGATGGACCCTTTTGGTGCTCTGATTTTGGTCTCAGGGCTTGTCGCACCGCTAGCTTATGAGCATGGAATTAACCCTATACATTTTTGGATGACCTGCCTGGTAGCGTTTGAGTTGGGTTACCTGAGCCCACCGGTCTCTTTGAACCATTTGTTAACACGGCAAGTGGTTGGTAGTCAGGAGGTTGATTTGGCACTAAGTGAAGGC
Organism: Oleiphilus sp. HI0061; assembly: GCF_001635675.1. Lineage (NCBI taxonomy): Bacteria > Pseudomonadati > Pseudomonadota > Gammaproteobacteria > Oceanospirillales > Oleiphilaceae > Oleiphilus > Oleiphilus sp. HI0061. The sequence continues at coordinate 10,357 of NZ_LWFE01001234.1, forward strand.
GATAGTTTTTACTATCGCCATGAGCGTATCTTGTTACCGCTAATGGTGATGTCGACCACCTTATTATTAGTCGCCTTTACGCCGTTTATGTTTTACTAAACAGGCTATTTATTGCTTAACTTCAGCGTTAACAATTAGCTCACCTGATTTGGCAAACTGTAAGTGCAGCTGGAAAGTATCACCTTCCTTCAAGCTTGCCTTTAAGCCCATTAGCATCAGATGGTAACCACCTGGTGCAAGCTTTAAAGGCTGTCCCTTCAACAGCGCAATCTCTTCAACATGATCCATAGACATCACCCCATTAGACATTGAGGAAAGGTGTAACTCAACCATGGATGCCTGAGGGCTTGAAGCTGAAACCAGCGTATCGTCGATGGAACTGGTTAGGGTCATATACGCTGCAGTGGTTTTAACCATCGGCGGCAATAAGCGCACCCACTCACCTTCAACGCTTATTTCTGCACGGGCATGACCGGCAATCAATAATACCGCCATCACCGCAATTTTAAAAAAGTTCATCATCAACTCCTATTACCTTAGCTCGCTTGCAAAGACCTGCACATTACAACCAACCTTGCACGTTTTCATTTATTAAACTTGCCAGCACCTTGATATGCGCCTCACTGGCATTTAAGGCCGGAATATATTCATAGCGTTCGCCACCACCTTCAAGAAAATAGTCCCTGTTTTCTACGCCAATTTCTTCGATAGTTTCCAAACAATCTGCAGAAAAACCCGGACAAATTACCTGCACAAAGCGTGTCCCCTGCTTCGCGAGGGATTTTAGCGTTTCATCAGTATACGGCTGCAGCCACTCTGCAGCGCCAAAGCGTGATTGGAAAACGGTCATATACTGATCACCATTTAATTCAAGCGCCTCAGCAATCAACTGACTGGTTTCATTACACTGGGTATAGTAAGGGTCGCCTTTATCATGACTAAATTTAGGCAAACCATGATAAGACAAAAGCAGCTTTTCGGCTTGTCCGTGCAGTTTCCAATGTTCACGAATACTCTCGACAATCGCGTCAATATAGGGTGGGTAATTATGGTAGCTAGCCACGAAACGCAAGCTTGGTATCTGGCGGCGGGAAACATAATCTTTAGCGACTGCATCAAATGTTGAGCCACCTGTGGCACTGGCATACTGGGGATATAAAGGAAGCACTAAAAGCTTATCGCATTGTTGTGACGCCAGTTGGTCAAGTCGGCTGGCAATAGAAGGCTCACCATACCGCATGGCATAATCGAACAATATGGATGGCTTCTCTGCGCCTGAATTAACAGCCTGTCGCAAGGCTGTAAGCTGATCTTCAGTATGATATTTAAGCGGAGAACCGCGCTCAGCCCATACCGTCTGATAGGCATGAGCCGACTTCTTGGGCCGCACTCTAAGAATGATACCATGCAGGATAAACATCCAAATTAGCCGTGGAATTTCGACAACGCGGGGATCAGATAAAAATTCTGACAAATAGTGCCTCAAAGCCTTCGCTGTTGGCGCCTCTGGCGTACCTAAGTTAGTGATTAATACACCAACTTTCCCTTCGCTAGAAGGATAAACTTTTCCCGCTTTTAAACCCATAAATCAATTTTCCAAACGTTATGCTATTAAGCGCGCCCATAAATAGCCTAAGTACTCATGCCACGCTGCATCGGTTTTTGCCAGGTTTCGTGACTTTGGTATCCAGCTTCGCCAGCCTAAGCAATTCACTTCACATGACCTGAAATTTGTTGGCGAAGCAAGCAATGACTTAGTCTCGCCTTGCTGCAAAGTGATTTCTTTCTTAAACAAATAGACAGAACGGGGCATATGCATTGCTGACGTCACTAACGCAAATTTGGCACCGTTTATAAATTTAACCCAATGCCTGGCCTCTTCTGCCGTATCCTTTACCTCTTCAGCCAAATAAATATCGCTCTCGGGTACTCCAAGGGCTATCGCCACTCGTGATGCCGCTTTAGCATGAGATTCAATATCATCCCCATGATAGCCAGAAAGTAATAACTTTGACCCGGGATTTGCTCTGTAAATCATCAAGCCTTCAGTCAACCGACTTAATGAGGTTCCGCTCAATAGACTGCTTAAAGGTCGCTCATTCGCTGTTGAATGCCCGCCACCTAACACTAAAACAAAATCTACGGGCTGGCCTTGGTAGGCGGGATACTGTGACTCAAGAGGCCTGATCAAAGCATCCGTCACCGGTGAAAGGCTCAAAATAAATAAAGCAGTAATACTGAATAAACTGAGTATTCTGCCTAGCTTTACATAACGCTTTCGATAGAAAAAACCTGCTAACAGTAAACCGATCAAGATAAGCGGTACCGACATTAACGACATACCTAGCAGCTTTTTTAGGCCGAACAAGATATCCATCAGTTTGCGCTAACAACCTCAAAGTCTGCAAGAATATAAAGTTCACCTGAAGCGTCCAACACTTTCACCTGCCAAGCACCCAGCATATGTTTATCAATAAACTTACTTGAGTAGGACTTCTGTTTAGCAACATTTACCGGGATCCTCACCTTTGCCTGCCTTACCCCCTCACGATACCAGTGATGATAGAGTGTAGCGCCTCGCAAGCCATGCATCTCAGTATGCAGGATGACTTTGATCAGCCCGGATTCAGGCATTACGACACGATGCTGCAAGGGTTCTCCTGGAACATCATTCTTAATACTTAGGCTCAGCACAGCTTCTTTTATGGCGCTATTTATAATCAGGACAGAAGCTGGGCTCGCCTCGGAAATTTTGACTGCAGGCTGAGCGTTAACGCTTTCATCGCTGTCTGTCTCAAGAGGCTTAGCTTCAGGTGCCGGGGCTTTAATTTCTTTAGGCTCTTCAACAACTTTGGGTGTACTCACAAGCTGCGCTAGTTCCTCTGGCTTTAACTCTCCCAAAGGTGGCACCGTTACTTCGGGCTTTGGTGAAGCCTGCTTTACAGAGTCAGGATCGTCTGTTTTTTCTATGACCGCTATCTTCGGCTCCTTGATACTGCTATCTAGTGGTGTCTCAGCCTCATCAAAATCAAGTGCATCATCCTTGTTGGCAGTGGATAAACTGATAAGCAACACCAGCACGACTAACACAAGCAAGCCAAACCCTACGATGCGGTCCCAGCGAACAAAACTCTCTTCATAATGGCTATAGTCTTCACGCTGCTCGGGCAAAGGTCCGAGTGCTATCTTTCTTTTTGAGCTCATTTGTTTTTCTCTATGGCCGTGCGCCTGCCTGAACAAGCATTAAATCAATATCAAAGAAGCCCTTTCGTCGAGCAATTTTCAGAGCAGTATCACCGTCATCATCCTGATAATTCAGGTCCGCTCCAACAGCTATTAGCTGCTGGGAAATCAACATATTGTTATCTTCTACAACATGCATAAGCACCGAACGCCCCAAAGGGTATGCGTCAACTTGAGCACCGGCATTAATGAGTATTTTTAGCGTCGTTAGGTGGCCCTTTATCGCTGCTTTTGCTAAAGCTGTATAACCCTCTTTATCTCGATGATCCAATGATACACCTCTTACAATAAGCATTTTCACGATCTGATCAAAGCCCTGATCTGCCGCTTCAATCAACGCACTAGAGTCGCCCAATGAAAACCCTTCCTGCCACTGACTCCCTGCCGTCAACAAGATACGACTTATCGACGCATGTCCATTACTGAGAGCCAAGGAAAATGCCGTTCCTTCGGGTGCCATAGCATTCAATTTACCACCTTGAGAAAATGCCTTTTTTAAAGCACTGCTATCACCCCGTTCGGCAGCAAGCATCATTGGCGTTTTAGCAGGAACCTTTTGAGGACTGAGGTCCAGACGGCTTAGAATTGCTTCCGTTTGCTCATCATTTCCGGAAATAACACTACACGATGCTATCAACATCCCTGCAATGAATAGTATCATTAAGCGATAGTACATATAGTCAGTTCTTAGTTGTTGAGTTGAGAGAGAGTCTTAAGTTAACTCTACGCTACACCAAGGCGCCATTGTCATGTAATTTGAAGCCCCAGTAAAGCACTGCCTGGCAATCACTTTATTTGTATCAATTACCACAAAAATAAGTCACCGCTAACAAGTATTCACTGCATGCATCCAAGCCAAGATATCACCCTGACCCCCGAGCAAATTAAGGTTGTAGAATCACCCCTTGCTCATTATGTGGTCACTGCTGTCGCAGGCAGCGGTAAAACAACGACCCTAGCTCATCGGATAGTATATCTATTGAGCCAGGGCCATGATGCACGGCGAATTCTCATCCTAATGTTCAACAAAGCAGCAAAGACCGACTTTGCCGCCAAACTAAGACGGATCGGTAACCACCATAGCCGCCTTCCCGAGGTGCGAACCTTTCATGCGATGGGTTATCGGCTATACCAACGTTTTATTCAAGAAGGGCAACTGCGACCATTTAATAAACAAATCCTCAGTGATAAGGAGATCGACTTTCATATCTGGCGAATGCTAAATCAAATACTTGATTCCGAAGCCCTTAAAGATGCCAAACGTAATAAGAAAGATTACGTTGAAGCAGGCCACCAGTTTATCGAATCCGTTAAAAATGGCCTGCTGTCACCTCAACAAACCCTCTATGATCTTGATTTGAGCGATAAGTTCGGCTTTCTTCCTCAATTGTTTGATGTCTTCGAAAGCTGGCGAAAACACAACGCCAGAATCAGCTACACGGATATGCTTTACGATACCGTGATCGCTATTCAGCAAAATCCCTCTTTAGAAAAGCTTGTTAGCAACAAGATGGATATTGTGCTGGTCGATGAATACCAGGACACCAACGACCTTCAGCACGCACTGTTAAGCTATATCGCAGGGGACCGCGCCAAAGTGACCGTCGTTGGCGACCCTGATCAGACGATATACGAGTTCCGCGGCGCAAAACCCGAATACATCATTAACGGCTTTTCCCAACAGTTTCCAGGGACGCAGAAGCTCAATTTGAGCTACTCATTCCGCTATGGGCATTGCGTTTCTTTATTAGCGAACCACCTGATTTCCCACAACTCAGGGCGACAAGCACTGCTTTGCAAATCACATGAGTCAAACCCCTCTACCCGGGTAGAAGTACACAAGTCTAAAGATGACCCCAAGACAGTGATTGATATCCTCTCAGGCACCCCTTCTCAGGATTTGTCTCAG
>NZ_LWFE01001235.1:0-4574 GCF_001635675.1 Oleiphilus sp. HI0061
GTGTCCCGTAAGTTTGAATATCTCGCCCTGCAGTTCCCTCAGCTTGATAACCTACAAACAGAATATCAGTACGCTTATCTTCAATTAAGGCTTTTAAATAATTAACAATACGTCCACCAGCACACATACCGCTAGCGGCGATCACAATGGCTGGGCGAGCCGTCTTTGCTAAATAATTCACTGTGTCGAGGTGAGTTTGATGATCATCTATCGTGAGTAAATTTTCAAATGACAGAGGGTGTCGACCCTCGGCTACCCGACTTTGAGCCTCTGCATCCCAAAAAGGTTTTAGTTGTCGGTAGGTATCAGTAAAGTCGTTGGCCAAAGGTGAGTCGACTATCACTTCAAGCTCAGCCCAATTCAGCGCCCCCTGATCGGCTTTATCTTTAAGCTCATAGATCAATGACTCAAGTTCATACAATAGCTCCTGAGTGCGGCCGATACTGAACGCAGGAATCAAGACCACACCTCTGTCTTGAACAGCACTCTCGATCACTGCCTTAAGTCGCTGCCGACGAGAGCGTCGATCTTCATGATTCTTATCGCCATAAGTGCTTTCAATCACCAAGGTATCACATGCTTCAGGAGGCTTCGGCGCGGCTAACAAAGGAGAGTGAGGAGCGCCTAAATCACCCGAAAAGATAAACGTATGCGCGTCCTTCCCCTGGTTTACACAGCACTCAACATAAGCAGAGCCAAGAATATGACCTGCTGGCTGTAAGCAAATATCTAAACCTTCAAAGACTGAATACAAATCACCATATTTGAGCGGCACAATACGCTGCTTAAGCACCGACATAAATTGTCGGATCATCTGTTTATTACGGGTGAAACCAATCTTCACCGCATCTTCCAGTACCAGCGGTAAAAGCACAGCCGACGGCTCAGAACAGTATATCGGCCCATCAAAGCCAGCAGCGAGAAGATAAGGAATGCGCCCGACATGATCGATATGAACATGGGTCACGACAAGCGCTTTAATATGAGAAACTGGGAAGTCGATTTCAAGCTGGCTTTCACTCGACTGCCCAGAGGTCTCGGCCCCTTGAAACAATCCGCAATCAATCAGAATACCTTGTTGTTCAGAACTGTTTTTATCAGAAATGCGAAGCTCGTGACACGAACCCGTTACGCCATTCACCGCTCCGTGGTGTAGGATTTTCATGTGATGTCCTTATCAATTAAGTTAAGGGAAGAATATCACAACGCTCGCGCTAGATTCCAACAGGATGGTTTCAATCGAGTCTGACCCCGTTGTCAGCTAAGTATTGAACTATGTCAGGTGCCGCTGAGGATCTTGGCGACGATGTAATACACGAATAATCTCCACCGTATCGCCTGTAACCCTATAAAACAGGGTATGGCTCGCAATAGGTAGGCTTCTGGTGCCAGCTAGAAGTTCAGAGCGATCAACTCCTATCATGGCTTGTTCAGTGAGAGTCCAAAAGTGTTCTTTTATATTTTCAAGGTAGCTATCAGACTGGGTTTTCCCCCATTGCCGCAACCCGTACTGATAGATGTTTTTTAAATCAGTTTTCGCAGCAGGGGCTATAACAAGGTGGCGTGTTGGCATGAAACTTAAGCCATAATATCATTGAACAATGAATCTAAAGAGGATTTTGATTTAATAGAAATACCTTCACCGCTATCTATCTGGCCGGTGCCAACTTTCAGTTGCTCGCGTAAACGAGCCAATTTCACTTCGTGGATCCAGTCCTCGTGCGTATCCATAAAGCGCAATGCTTCACGAATCACTTCGCTGGCATTATTGTATAAGCCACTTTCAACTTTGGCTTTAACGCGAGACTCTAGCTCGGCAGTCAGGGACACATGCATAATGGCCTCCAAGAGTAAAAATTTATAAATTTCATGCTAGGCAAAAATACAAGCATTGTCAATCTTTGTATTATAAAATATAAAAGGGGTCGGTGACAATTAGTAATCATTCGCACTTGAGAGGTCGCCCTATCTTTGAATAGCCAATTGATCTCTTAAGATTTTCTTCGATTTGTGCCTTAAAACGATCATCCCCCAAAGGCATCGAGAAACTGGCTGAAGTACGAATCTCATGTATGACGCCCTTCGACAACGCAACGTTAAACAATTCTCGATAGCGAACAAGGCGGCTCTGCGTATCATGTGCCAATTGAGCATATACCTCATGCGCACTAATTAACGGACTTCTTTCACCATATGCATTACACCGATAGCTAGACCATCGGTAATCAGCCGGATGCTCGACCATATTAGCCATAACCGGGTTTAGCTCTATATACCGATAACACTTGAGCAAATACCCTTCAGCATCGATCAAGCTTGCTTTATGACGACTCTCCCACAATGTACCGCATCGCCGATATGTCTTATTGATGTATTGTACATAGCGCCGTCCAAGTGACTGCATCACTTTAGAGACACCATCAGGACATGAAGGTGTCAACAAAAGATGAGTGTGATTCGTCATCAAGACATAAGCATGACAACTTACATCATAGCGTTCACACGCTTCTTGTAAGCATTCCAGATAAAACTGATTATCTTGATCTGAAAAGAAACACGCTTCCCGATTGTTTCCCCGTTGGATTACATGGCACGGCACTCCTGCCATATACATTCTCGGCTTCCTTGGCATTTCAGTTTCCTCTATCTTCCTTGATAGTTACACGTGATTATCGACCTAAGCTAAGACCTTTTCAAGCTGAGTAATGCGAATGATTATTATGTGTCACCGACCCCTTTTGCTTTGCCTTTTGCTTTACTTTATCGGACATATTAAATAGAGTTATGTCCTATATATTAGAATACAGGCTCAGTTATGACCGAGAAACTAGACCCGTCAATGCTCCTCCAGCTGCTTAAGCAAGCCCCTGAATCTTTCGCGCTGTCTGATATTCTTGAATTGATAAATAAACCAACACTCAAGCTTAGCCCTCCTTCAGATCGAACGATACGCCGTTGGCTTAATGAATTAAGTGAGCAAGGCCTGCTTATTAAAACTGGCAGTCGTAAAGGTACACGATATAGTCTTGCTGCACACCAAACGACGCCCAATATGCTTCAGTTTTTGCAGGGACTAGATACAGATATTCAGCTATCTACACTCAAGCAGATTAGAAACCTCTGGACTCATACCTCAACGGCACTAGAAGGCAATACTTTAAGCTTAGGTGATACAAAGTTTATATTGGACGAGGGGTTAACCATTTCAGGTAAACCACTCAAAGAGCACCAGGAAATATATGGCCACGCTAGTGCTATCGAATTGATTTACCAAAACCTTAACCAAGCCTTTACAGCAGAAAGCTGCTTCCAACTTCATTTAGCTATTCAAACAGACCGCGTCACCGACATTTATAAACCGAATGGAGCCTGGAAAGTTGAAATGAACGGTACCTATGCAGTTAATAAGAAAAACCAACAAGTATTTATCGAATATGCCCACCCCTTACATACAGAAAAGTTAATGGCTCTTTTTATCGAAGAGCTCAACTCATTATGCAAGCAAACTCTCAACCTTAAGGACGGAATCAAAGCCTACGCGAAGATTCACATGGGCTTTGTACATATCCACCCCTTCTGGGACGGAAACGGACGCCTTGCGCGATTAATTGCAAACATTCCTCTGCTAAAGTCAGGCCTTCCCCCCATCGTTATTTCGCAGGACGAAAGACAGCAGTACATAAAAATACTTGCAGACTACCAGCTGAAAGTTGGACAACTGACACCTGACTCCGGTGTTTGGCCGAAAACTAAGCTGCTTACTGACTTTGAACAGTTTTGTGACCGCTCCCATAAAGAAACAAGAGAGCTAATAGAAGGCGCTAAAAAACTTCAGGAACAAAGGAACAAAGGAATAACACCAACACAATACGTCTGCTGATTACTCATTCAGCCCAACTAGAGCAGAAAGTCAAAGCAGCTGCATACAAGTTGGAGGCAACTACACACGATCTTTTTAGGTGTAGGGCAAGTAATACGAATGATTATTATGTGTCACCGACCCCTTTTATTTGTTTTCTGAGAGTGTTGCCTATTTTAAGCAGGCCGCCAAAACCAATCACATGCAGTATCAAAAAATGATACGCGAGTTACTTGACGAGTATGTGGCACATCAAAAAAATGCTAACAAGTAGCACCACGTTAAACAACTCTCGATAGCGAACGAGACGACTCTCCCATAATGTAACGCATCACCGACATGTCTTATTGATGTATTGCACGTAGCGCCGCCCAAGTGACTGCATCACTTTAGAGACACCGTCAGTGCATGAAGGTGTCAACAAAAGATGTGTGTGATTCGTCACCAAGACACAAGCATGACAACTTACATCATAGCGTTCACGCGCTTCTTGTAAGCATTCCAGATAAAACTGATTATCTTGATCTGAAAGAAACACGCTTCCCGATTGCTTCCTCGTTGTATTACATGGCACGGCACTCCGGCCATATACATTCTTGGCTTCCTTGGCATTTCAGCTTCCTCGTTGTATTACATGGCACGGCACTCCGGCCATATACATTCTTGGCTTCCTTGGCATTTCAGCTTCCTCTATCTTTCTTGATAGTTAGCCTTG
>NZ_LWFE01001236.1:0-5123 GCF_001635675.1 Oleiphilus sp. HI0061
CGGGTATTTGCTTTCAAACTGTCTTGCCATCTTGGTAAGTGATACTTTGGCTGAAGAAACTCTTCCAAGATGTTTTACTTCTGAGCCTCGTTGATCTTCGCAATATGCGACTTCGGTGAACTCCTTATGGGTGTCCAATCCGACAAAAATTATGGTATTGTTTTTCATGGTGCTGGCCTCCGCTTATATGGTATGACACATATATTATGGCTCTGGCTTTGCTAACCCACGATAGGAGGTCAGCACTCTTTTGGGACGTGGGGAGTCATTATGTCTATACGTAAAAGGTAATCTGAATTTTGCTGAACAAGGAAGTAAATAATAGATTGGCGGCCGTAATCATTATTGTGTCTGGTATCGCAGTATTCGCATACGCAGCTTTTCAAATTGATTGGGCTAATATTGAGCCATCTTTCAAAAGCATTTTCTTCCCAGTATTGTTCTTTTTTATAGTTGTTTTATTTGCTTTTAAAGTTGCTAGTAACAAAGATATTGATGTCACTAGTAAAGAGACAGATTCGAAAATAAGCGAAGCCATCGATAGTTTTAATCACAAAACAAGGCATATTCAAAACTTGGTAATAGGTTCAATCGTATTATGCTTATTAGCAATCTGAATCGACCAGCCTTCTTTAGACGCTTAATTGCTTTATAATTATGTGTATTAAGGAGAAAGTATGTCTCAGCGATTTACCGAAGAATTTAAGATCCAAGCAGTTAAGCAAGTTACCGAACATGGCCATTCAGTTTCTAGCGTTTCTGTACGGCTTGGTATAACTGCCAGTTCGCTCTACAACTGGATGAAAGTGCATGGTCCAGATAGTGATGAACACAAAAAACAACTCGACCACGAAAACAAAATTAAGCAGCTAGAAAAAGAGCTTAAGCGTGTCACGATGGAACGCGACATCCTAAAGGAAGCAACCGTATTTTTCGCGGGCGAGTCAAAGAAAAATACGCGTTCGTAAAAAAAAGGCTCAACAATTACCCTGCCAAATTGATGTGTGAGACGCTTTCTATTCAGCGGAGTGGCTTTTATGCTTGGCTGAATCAGCCCAAGTCAAAGCGCCAGATTGAAGATGAACGACTGACAGGGCTTATCAAGCATTCTTGGTTGGAAAGTGGTTGTGTTTACGGCTACCGGAAAGTAACGAGCGATCTGCGTGACTTAGGTGAAACCTGCTGCAAACATCGCGTTGCACGATTGATGAAGCAGGAAGGAATCAGGGCTCAAGTAGGTTACAGAAGGCATAGAGGCCACTATGGCGGCAAACCCGCAATCGTCGCAAGCAACGTATTAGATCGCCAGTTTTCTGTAGCCATGCCAAACCAAACTTTGGTGACTGATATTACTTATATCAGAACTCACGAAGGTTGGCTCTATCTTGCTGTGGTACTGGACTTATATTCTCGTGCCGTAGTTGGTTGGTCTATGAGCTCAAGAATGGAATCCGAGCTTGTTACTCAAGCTCTTCTTGCAGCAGTGTGGCGAAGAAAGCCGCGGAACCAGGTGTTAATACACTCTGATCAAGGCAGTCAGTTTACGGGTTACGAATGGAATGACTTTCTAAGCGCTCACAACCTTAAAGCGAGTATGAGTCGGCGAGGAAATTGCCATGATAACGCAGTAGCGGAGAGCTTCTTTCAGCTTCTCAAGCGTGAGAGAGTAAAGAGGAAAATCTACTCAACAAGAGAGCACGCACGAGCAGATATTTTTGATTACATTGAAATGTTTTATAACTCTAGACGTAAGCATGGGGAAGCTAATAATATGCCTCCACTGGCTTATGAAAAGTTAGAAGAATTCAAACAGAAAAGTGTTTAGTTAAAGCTGGTCGATTCAATCCTTGTGTTGATGACACAAGGATATCGAATAAAGAATGATCAGCCAACTTAGCAAAGTGTTATGTCGGCTTTCGGGTCTTTTGTAATATAAGAAAAGCCAGGCAAATAGGCATGGAAAGCGATGCTCGCGTTATGTCGGTTTTCCTCTTTTAGGTAATGTAAGATATCGAGAAAAATTTTCTTGGATCCTATGAACGGTTTACCCGCAAGGCCAATGTTCTAGTTTTCCAAAAGAGTAGGGCGCAGACACAAAATATTAATGGCCCCGGTTCACATATTGCGAACAAGAGCCATATGCCTTACACTGTTCACATATTGCGAACTAATGGAAGTTTTATGCATGTTATTGCCAGAGGTATATTCGTTGAAGCTATCAAGAAATACCCAAACGATGCCAATGCGATAGAAGATTTTTATCGACTACTTAAGAGTGGGAAGTTTAAAGATCATCACGTACTAAAAAAGGCAGTGCCGTCGCTAGATAACTTTAAGTACAAAGATAAATGGTGGGTAGTTGATTTAGGCGGTAATAACCTAAGACTTATCGCATTCATTGAGTTCCGCCATCAACGTGTTTACGTAAAATACATTGTCGACCATAAAGAGTATGATCGGCTCACAAACCGTTATAGAAGAAAGGAGCTGAAATGAACATACAACACATTACACAGCTTGCGCATGAATTACAGAGTGAGATGCCATTTATCGCTGGTATACATTCACAGGAAGATCATCAAGAGGCACTTTTGCTTATGGATGAACTTATTGAGGACTATGATGCAAACTTGCTTCTTATTGATGTCTTGTGGGCAAAAATTCATGCGTATGAAGAAGAAGCCCCTGAGTTTCATGATTTTAACACTAGTATCGAGTCTAAAGATGCAGGCGCATCCATGTTGCGATTGCTGATGGATCAGCATAACTTAACTATGTCAGATTTTAAAAATGAGATTGGCCCGAAAAGTTCAGTATCTATGATATGTAGCGAGAAGAGGTCACTTACTAAAGAGCATATTGAAAAACTTTCAAGACGTTTCGAAATCAGTCCGTCGTTATTTTTCTGACCAGGCTGTACAGTTAATCTTTAAAGTGTCCAATAAGATCTATTATTGGACATAGTGTATGAGTTAATCTAGTCTTTACTCATAAAGCGTTAAGTCCTATGGCAACTCCAAGATCAATCCCTTTATTCCCAGCATACAACGAGCTTAAAGACTTTGACTGGCGTGATTACCCACAGCTAGATCAGTTTTTCAACGACAACCCTAAGTGGTGCCGTGAACACTGGGATTGGGCGCGAGAGTATTTGATTTTCCTTGGCAGAAACAAATCTGAGCATACTTACATTAGATTCCGTTCTGACATAGAAAAATTTTTGCTGTGGAGTTTTTTGGTGGCAGAAAAGCCTGCTGTCGATTTTAGAAAGAATGACTTACTTGATTATTCAGAGTTCTTCTTTAAGCCACCGCAAACTTGGATAGGTCTAGCCAATGTGGATAAATTTGTACCGTCTGCTGGTCTGTACGAATTTAATAAAAGCTGGAGGCCTTTTAGATATATAGCCGAAGGTAGTGATGCTGATAAAAAGAAATACAGGCCTTCACAGCAATCTATACTTGCCATGTTTTCTGCTATAAGCGGTTTCTACACACACTTAATGGAGAGCGAAATAGCATTAGGAAATCCGGCAGGTCTTGCAAAAAAAGACTGTAAGCGATTAGTTAAGGATGCACAGGTAAAAGAAACAAAGCGGCTAGACCAGGCACAATGGGATTTACTACTAATTACGGCTGAAAAAATGGCTGACGAAGACTCACTCTTTGAGCGGAATATTTTTTTATTGGCTGCAATGAAAACAATGTTTTTGAGAATTTCTGAATTAGCTGAGCGTGACGACTGGATACCTGTTATGAGCCACTTTTGGCAAGACGATAAGAAAAACTGGTGGCTCAAGATATACGGTAAAGGAAAGAAAATTCGCGACATTTCTGTCCCAGATAGCTTCCTGCCTTATTTAGAACGTTATCGGCTATGGCGTGGCTTGCCTGCATTGCCTGGTAGACAGGACAAGCAACCAATTGTGGAGAAAATTCGTGGGGCTGGAGGTATGAGTGGTAGACAACTAGCGCGTCTTGTCCATCAGGTGCTCGATAAAACCTACGAGACTATGAGGTCTCGATCAGGAGAGAAAGCAGCGCAAATTTTCAAAGATGTTTCACCTCACTGGCTGCGTCATACAGGCGCAAGCATGGAGATTGAACGAGGCCGCGCCCTTAAGGATGTTTCGGAAGACCTGGGGCATTCAAGTATGGCTACCACTGACACGGTCTATGTTCAAACAAGCGCCAAAAAACGCGCTGAGAGCGGAAAATCTCGAGAAGTTTGATTTTGGAACCAAAATTCTGAAGCCTAAAGCTTAATAAAACCAATCGGTTAGTCTGTATTTGCCGGTCATTTCACCCGAAAACAAGTTGCACGTTCAACTAAATTACTAAACTCCATGAATCAAGATTCAATCACTTAGATGAATACCTCCAACTAAAGTACTAAACTTTTATCGAAACTACCTTCAGTTTGATTTGTTTCACTTAAATTCAACTAAAATACTAATTTGGGCGACATTAATTCATCCTCGTTTTGTTAGTCGTTATAAAGTCAATTTAATTACTAAGAATCACAAGAGGGAAAGGATATTATCTTCGTTGACATAGCCAATCTTTATTATTCTTAAATGCCTACATCACCTTTTATTGGAAAACCAGTCCTTTAGATTTGGTTGACATTGTTTGTAAATGACTTTTATATATCGGGCAAGGGGTTGACTGAATTTTGTGAATCTTAAGTATTCATCCGTTGTGTTTAATAGACTATTTAGACAAAAGTCAGGGTAGGGAATTTCTTTTCCTTTCTTCAAAAAGCAGCGTTTCGTATAGTAATCGTCTGCGCCTGCAATGATGAGGAAGCAGAAATTTTCAAACTAGCACTTTGTCCCTAAGTAAGACGTTCAGAGGACATTTTTCAAATGAGGATAAAACAGCCGACTTCAGCTCTGACTGAATGCAGGCTTTGAGCACAAAGCTCTACCTTTTGTCTGCTCCGGAAATGTTACAAAGCACACCTCTAAAGCGAATTAGTGAGTAGTTTGTATCAGTTTGAGGTATTGGCACTTATGTCAAACCTGACTGAAAAGCACTAAATTTTAAGGAGTCCCGAAACTAGACATCTTCACTTCAAGACAAGGTTTTCAATTGACAGACCAATTCTTAATGAGTACAGTT
>NZ_LWFE01001237.1:0-3153 GCF_001635675.1 Oleiphilus sp. HI0061
AATTCGTGGTTCAGAGAATAAACCATCCTGAGGTTGTAACTCGATATGCTGACTTTGTAGTTCACTTAAACTTTTGCCGTAATCGTAATCTCCAATTTCGGTCTTTACCATTGAACTACAACCTGACAATAAGGCTAAAACTGCAATAACAAATATGTGCTTCAATTTAACTCCTTTTTTACAGCTAACGCCTTTAGCTGCGGCGAGCGATAGCGAGTCCAGCCCCGGGGATTTTTCCGGGGCGAGGCAGGCTAAACTTGTTAGGCTTTTTTATTCGCATATTTCTCGGCTACTTTTTCAGATAATTCAAGAATGGTATTGGAAGCACTCTGATAGGTATAAGGTCCATCCGGGCGATAATATTTTGCTTCTCTTGAGCTAATGGTCCAGTAGATTTTTTTAATGCCCAAAGTTGAACATAGATTCTGCATGGTAAGCTCAAGTTTCTTTCCTTGTGGAACATTTGTTCTGGCAGTTGTTGTGCCAAAATAACCTGTCCCAGTATCTCTTACTATCTCGACTTTCATAGCATCTCCATGAGCCTAACGCCGCAATAAAGGGCGAGCGGCGCGCAGCAGAGCGAGTCCAGCCCACGGGCCCTTTCGTGGGCGATCTTTGATTGCCTGGTTATATTTCATTTGCTACGAGATTAGATTTAACCTTGCCAGAAATTACCAATTTATAAAATACAAACTCAGCGACTAAGCCTGAAAATATTGCCGCTGCAACTGCTATACCCCCGCTAGCAGTTGCCTTTGCTACAGCAGCTAAAACTAAAAACGCTAATGGTAAAGTAATAACAACAGCTATAAGAGCGTGAAAACCATTTATGCGTATTATTTCTTTACAGCCACTGCATTTGATACGCATGGGGTTTGATGACTTTAGCAGATTCATAAAGCCAAACTTTTTGGAGCAAGATGGGCAATTACTCACTATTAGTTTCCTTGTATATTGAACAGTGACAGTGTTTAAAAAATATAACGCCGCGTTAACCGGAGGAGTAATGATGGCAGTTTTTGTGCGTATTTTTGCACAAAAGGTGTCAGCATTACGGAGTCCGTGTTGAACGCCTGGTTAAGTGTTTCCATGTACAAACAAGCTGTACCCACCGCCCCTAATTTCATGGCCACCCAAAAAAACAGTTGCACCAGACTTTTTCTATTTCGGCGGTTTTAATAGAGAATATTTAAGTAGCAAATGATCTAATTTGCCAGAACTCTTAAGTTCTTTTAAACCCTTTGATAGAATATTTGCATAAAGTTTTGCGTTACGTTTTTTCGGAGAAAAAGCGATATATATGTCTTCTTTTGAAGCAACCCCTGCTGATTTGATATCTTCATACGAATTAAGGCCTGTCAAATAGTTTAGCACTATATTAGATTCCTCTACGAAAGCATCAATCCTATCTATTTTAAGTAATTCAACTAGACGGCTAAAAGCATCATCACCATGAAGAATAGTTAAACGTGCGATATTCGCTTGGTTTGGCTCAATATATTCCTTAAGAAGGCTGCCATAAGAGTAATTCTTTATAGCACCAAGGTTGATATTCTGTAATGACTTAAACCCACTAAAACGCCAATCAGATGTGTTTTTCACATAGAAAACATGTTCAATGCTATACAAAGGTTCATCTGGAAAAATGAAATCAGGTGTTTCATCTCTACCCGTACCAATAATTCCATCATAGTCACCATTACGGACAGTCAAAATTGAACGAATCCAGGGCCTAACGATATAATTTATCTTATACCCCTCCTGCGAAAAGGAATAATTTGCAATCTCTACCAAAAGGCCAGGTCTCTCTGTGCCAGGAACACAGTTATAGGGGCACCATTGATCTGCAACTAAGGTAATTTCCTTTGCTTGATCACTAGTTGATGACGCATAGCTAATGGACACGACTGGAATAAAAAGCAGAAGCATTCTAAAAATACGCAGTTTCATATCCTTTCCCCCTTATTCATAGCAAGCTATTCACGATAGTCTCATACTAAACTTACCCGATAGCCATAGTGTAGACCACATTAAATTCTCTACAGCAAGCCAGCTACTTACGAAAAGTAACAAATACTTTAAGAGACAACCAGACAACCAGACAACCACTCGGACACTTAACGCCTTTAGCAGCGGCCGAGCGCAGCGAGGTCCAGCCCCAGCGTCTTTTTGCTGGGGCGATGCTGGCTAAACTTGTTAGAACTTTACTACGCATAAAGTAGAAATAATACAAAGCCAACCCCTGAAACTAAGGCCAATAAAAAGACACAGTGAAATATAAAATTAGCTAGCCGCCACCTGACATTAAAGCCTTGTCGATAATTGGTGGTAAGCGCATAAAATATTGAGCCTACGCACAAGATTGATACTAACAATAAAGCTACATGCTGAGTTAAAGCAAAATAACAGCTAATTAACCCTATGAGAAAGCCGTATGTTGCTAAAGATGAAGCTTTCGTTGTACCCCAAAATTCTTTTTTTTCTATATCCATTTTAGGTTGATCTACAATCTGATTAAAAAGTTCTAACGCTTTTATAAACGGCGCACGGCTCTATCGTGCGTCCAACGCAGGCCACGTTTCTTTGTGGCCGGAGTGATGTTTGATGAACTGGTTAGATGTTTTAGAACTCCCAACTACACCAAACACCACGTTAAAACCAAAGTGCTTGCCCAGAGACAAAAACACCGCAGATGGCGACTTTACCGGATTCCCTAGGAACACACCATTGACGAAGCCTCTACAAATTAAAATGTGCTTGAGAAGCTTAAACAGTAGAGCGGAACAGTGGGAAAACGTGCCACCTACCCTAAAACTTTAAACGGAGGAATGTATGAAAAGAAACGAGCACTCCCTGCCGAATATTGAGCCTTAAACCTAAAGGCAAAAAAACATTTAACGCTTTTATAAACGGCGCGCGTTTCTTTGCGCGTCCAACGCAGGCCACGTCTCTTTGTGGCCGGAGTGATGTTTGATGAACTGGTTAGATGTTTTAGAACACCCAACTACACCAAACACCACGTTAAAACCAAAGTGCTTGCCCAGAGACAAAAACACCGTAGATGGCGACTTTACCGGATTCCCTAGGAACACACCACCAACGAAGCCTCTACAAATACAAATGTGCTTGAGAAGCTTAAACAGCAGAGCTGAA